>JBFGJL010000084.1:0-6543 GCA_041577235.1 Acidimicrobiia bacterium
GCGTGGGCGAGGAGGTGGCGGACTGGTCGGGAGGCACGCTCATCGGCTCGGCTCTGGAGACGTTCAACCGCCAGTGGAGCCGGCGGGTGGTGCGGGGCGGTCCTGTGGCCCTGATCGTCTCCGACGGCTGGGATCGGGGCGACCCCGACCTGCTGCGGGAGGAGATGGCCCGCTTCGCTCGCAGCGTCCACCGGGTGATCTGGCTCAATCCGCTGGCCGGCCGGCCCGGGTTCGCCCCGGAGACCCGCGGAATGCGGACAGTGCTCCCGTTGGTGGACGATTTCCTGCCGGTGGCCAATCTGGTCGATCTCACCGAGGTCGTACGTCTCCTAGAGTCCGTACCGGCCCGCCGAAGGGAGGTACGGACCCCATGAAGGAAGCCCTCGAGATCCACGCCCGCTGGAGGGCGGAGGGCAAAGAGGTGGCGGTGGCGACGGTGGTCCGGGTGCAGGGCTCGGCGCCGCGGCCCGAGGGTGCCAAGTTCCTGGTCTCCTCGGCGGGGGACATGGAAGGATCGGTGAGCGGGGGATGCGTCGAGAACGACGTGTTCCTCCATGCCCAGGCGGTCCTCGAGCGGGGAGAGCCACGGCTGGTGACCTACGGCATCGCCGACGAAGACGCCTTCGAGGTCGGGCTGGCCTGCGGCGGCACCATCCAGGTCTTCATCGAGCGATGGTGATCGCCCATCACGATGCGGTCCGCAAACAGCTGGCCGGCGAACGGTTGGGGGCGGCGGTCACCATCATCGAAGGCCCGGGCCGGGGCGGAAGAGCGGTCATCGACTACGACGAAGGAGTGATCTCCGGCGAGCTCCCTCCCGAGATCGAGACCGACCTGCTGGCCGACGCCCGCCAGCTCATGGAGCGGGAGCAGAACCGCACCCTCGTCTACGAAGACGTCGAAGCGTTCGTGGAAACGCTGGCTCCGCCACCCCACCTGGTCGTGTTCGGGGCCGTCCACATCGCCCAGCCGTTGACCCGCTTCGCAGCCGACCTCGGCTTCCGGGTGGTGGTCAACGACGCCCGGCCGGTGTTTGCCAGCCCGGAGCGCTTCCCGGAAGGCCGGGTCTTGGTGGGCTGGCCGGAAGAGGTCATGGATGAGATCACCCTCGACCGGCGCACCTACGTGGTGTTGCTGAGTCACGACGCACGCTTCGAGGATCCGGTGCTGCCGGCGGTGTTGCGAAGCCCGGTGCGCTACATCGGCGCCATGGGCAGCCGGCGGACCCACACCCAGCGAAGGGAGCGACTGGCCGCTGCCGGCTTCACCCCCGACGAGATCGACCGCATCCACGGGCCGGTCGGTCTCGACATCGGAGCGGAGACGCCGGAGGAAGTCGCCATCTCGATCCTGGCCGAGATGATCCAGGTCCGGTACGGGTCGGGCACGGGCCTGTCCCTGCGGGGGAGACCCGGCCGTATCCACCTGCAGCGAACTGACGACGAGGGCGACATCTGATGAGTGACGACCTGGTGGCCGCCGTCGTCCTGGCGGCCGGCGGCTCGCGCCGGATGGGGCGGCCCAAGCAGCTGCTGGAGTGGGGTCGGGAGACCCTGCTCGGGCACGTGGTCGGAAAGGTACGCTCGTGGCCGGTAGACGAGATCTGGGTGGTGCTCGGCCACGAGGTCGATCGGATCATGGCGGTGGTCGACCTAAGCGGAGCCGGTGTCATCGACAACCCCGAGTGGGAGGAGGGGCTGGCCTCGTCGATCCGGGTGGCGCTAGATGCCCTGACTCGTCATTCCCGAGCGGAGTGGGCGCTGCTCTGCCTGGGCGACCAGCCCGAGATCGGGCACGAGGTGGTCACCTCGCTCCTGGAGGCGGCCCAACGCACCACGGCGGCGGCGGTGGTCCCCAAGTACCGGTACACCTGGGGCAATCCGGTGCTCGTCCGCCGGACCCTCTGGCCGCGGCTGATGAGCCTCGAGGGCGACCAGGGAGCCCGTCGGCTCCTACAGGCCCATCCGGAGTGGGTCGAGGAGGTATGGTTCGAGACCCTTCCCCCCCGTGACGTCGACAGCGAGGTCGACGCCGAGGAGTTGCGACCGAGGAGCACGACGTGAGGATCGAGCAGGAGTTCGAGGTCAAGCGGCCCGTCGAGAGGGTGTGGGAGTTCTTCCAGGACGTCCCCACCGTGGCCCAGTGCCTGCCCGGGGCCGAGCTCACCGAGGACCTGGGGGAGGGCCGATACGCCGGGAAGCTATCCGCCAAACTCGGTCCGATGACCGCCACCTTCGAGGGAGAGGCGACGGTGGTGGCCGATCATGAGAGCCGATCGGGTGCGATCAAGGGCAAAGGGGTCGACCGCCGAGGAGGGAGTCGCGGTCAGGTCGAGGTCGACTACCGCCTGGAGCGAGCTCATCATGCAACCAAGGTGAGCCTGGAGGCCGACGTCACCCTCTCGGGCGCCGCTGCCCAGTTCGGCCGCACCGGCCTGATCAAGGAGATGTCGATCCGGCTGATCAGCGATTTCGTCGAGTGTTTGGAGGCGAAGCTGGGGGCCGAATCGGAGGAGGAGGCGGCGACCATCACCGCTCCCGACGTCAAGGGCTTCTCGTTGCTGGTGTCCAGCCTGTGGAGCAGGCTGGTGGTGTGGGTGAAGAGGTTGCTGGGCCGCGGGTAGCTCCGGGCGGCGGTGCGGCGCGGTGGGTGCCTCGGTAGGCTGGGCCGGCACATCTGCTCGTGGGTTACCGGGCGGAACGGAGAAAGGAGCGGGATTGCCTTCCATCGACGCGATCGAGGGGATCGGGCCGAGGTTCGCCACCAAGTTGCGCAAAGCCGGTGTTCGTACCACCGAAGCCCTGCTGAAACGTGGGGCGAGCAAGAGGGGCCGGACCGAGCTGGCCACGGCCACGGGCCTGAGCGACGGTCAGATCCTGGAGTGGGTGAACCGAGCAGATCTGATGCGGGTCAAGGGGGTCGGTTCCGAGTATTCGGACCTGCTGGAAGCTTCAGGAGTGGATACGGTCAAGGAGCTGCGGCGCCGAAACGCTGCCTCCCTCACCGCCAAGATGGTGCAGGTGAACGACCGGAAGCGATTGGTACGGAGGCTGCCGACCGAGGGCATGGTGGAACGCTGGGTCGAGCATGCGCAGACGCTGGAGCCGGCCGTCAAGTACTGATCGCCTCGTACGATCGCGACTGCGGGCCCCCGCAAGTGGGGGCCCGCAGTCGTTGGCCGATGTCAGCCGGCCTTGGCGGCAGGCTTGCGGGCCGTCGTCTTGGCCGGCGCCTTCTTGGCGGCGGGCTTGCGGGCCGTCGTCTTGGCCGGCGCCTTCTTGGCGGCCGGCTTGCGGGTCGTGGTCTTGGTCGGCGGCGTGGGTGCCGGTGTCTCCACCTCGATCCGGGTGGACGTCTGCTTCTCGGGGTTGAACGACGACCGCCAGGTCTTCAGCATGTCCTCGAGCTGGTCGCGCAGCTTGCCGACCTGCTCCTGGAACTGGTCGAAGTCGACCCGGGCGGCCAGATCCTCGACCATCTTCCGGTCGGTGAGCTGTGCCACCAGCTTCTCGCCCTCGGCCGCCCACGTCGTGTACTCGTCGCGAGCGTCCTTGGCGAGCTTGCTCCGCAGGTCGGAGACCTTGTCCCCCAGCCGGCGGGCGGTGACCACCGGGGCGCCGACCGCGGCATACAGGGCCTTCTTGGGTGTGGCGAGCTTCATGCACTCTCCTTGTCATGTCCGTCCTGTCCCTCGGCGAAGGTCCGGTAGAGGTCCAGGATCACTTGTTTCTGCCGGGGCGAGAGCCGGCCGTCGTGCTCCACCGCCTCGATGACGGTGGGGGGGTGCACGCCGTCCTCGATCAGGCCGGCCCTGGCGTAGAGGGACTCGGCCTGGATCGAGAGTGCCCGAGCGATCGACTTGAGGATCTCCGCCGAGGGTTTCCGCAGTCCTCGCTCGATCTGGCTGAGATAAGGGTTGGAGATCCCGGCTCGCTCGGCCAGCCGCCGGAGGGACATGTTGCCCCGCTGACGCTGCTGCCGGATGAACGAGCCGACCTCCGTCCTTCGCTCGTCGCCCTTCGACTCTTTCTTCGCCATCATTAGCAGAATACCGCACTCTGCTTGCTACAGCAAGCAGAGGTCTGCAAGGGACCGGAGCGGTTCGGCCGCCTACCATGTCGCCGTGGAAGCGCTGGTGATCGATTGGCCGGAAGACCTGCTGGGTGCGCGGGCTCTGGCCGACGAGATGCTGGAGGACCCGCGCTCCCACCTGGTCGTCCTGGCCGGGGACGAGACCCAGACCATCATCTTCACCATCTGGGACGAGGAGACCATCGGCGAGGTCGAGCGAGGCGTTCAACGGCTGCTGGGGCCGAAAGGGAACATCCGGCGGTTGGGGGTGGCCGACCTGGGCAGCTCGGACCGCTAGCAGGTTCCTCGCTGCCAGAATGGGCGCCGTGATCATCGTCATGAAGGGCGGGGCAACCCGCGCCGAGGTCGACCAGGTCGTCGCCCGGCTTCGGGAGATCGGCTCCGAGGCACACGTTTCGGTCGGCAAGTACCGCACCGTGATCGGCGCCTTGGGCGATCGGGAGCGGATTCAGCAGCTGCCGTGGGAGGCACTGCCCGGGGTGGAGCGGGCGGTGCCCGTACTCAAGCCCTTCAAGTTCGTCAGTCGCGACTTCCAGGCGGAGGACACGATCATCGAGGTGCGGGGGGTGCGGATCGGAGGCGGGACCTTCACCGCCATCGCCGGCCCGTGCGCGGTGGAGAGCCGGGAGCAGCTCTTCCGGACCGCCGAGATAGTTCGCAAGGCTGGGGCCCGGGTGCTCCGGGGCGACGCCTTCAAGCCCCGCACCTCCCCGTACTCGTTTCAGGGGATGGGCGAGGCGGGCCTGAAGCTGCTGGCGGAGGCACGGGAGGAGTTCGACATGCCCTTCGTGGCCGAGGTGGTCGACCCCCGCGACGTCGAGCTGGTGGCCGCCTATGCCGATCTCCTCCGGGTAGGGACCCGCAACATGGCCAACTTCACCCTCCTCACCGAGGTGGGGCGCCAGCCCAAGCCGGTCCAGCTCAAGCGGGGCTTCACGGCCACGATCGAGGAGTGGCTGAATGCCGCCGAGTACATCTACAAGGAGGGAAACCACCAGATCCTGCTGGTGGAGCGTGGCATCCGCACCTTCGAGACCGCCGCCCGCAACACCCTCGACATCACTGCCGTGCCGGTGCTGAAGCATCTCTCCCACCTGCCGGTGATCGTCGACCCTTCCCACGCCGCCGGCAAGAAGGAGCTGGTCGCTCCCCTGGCCCGGACGGCGGTGGCGGCAGGGGCGGATGGTTTCATGGTCGACGTCCATCCTTCCCCCGACACCGCCAAGGTCGACGGCGCCCAGGCCTTGCGGCCGTCCGAGTTCGCCGAGCTGATGGACTCGATTCGGCGGCTGGCGAGGGCGATGGACGTGACGGTCTGACGCCTTGACCGGCCGAGCCGCCATTCTCGGGACCGGGCTGATCGGTGCCTCGATCGGTTTGGGCCTCACCGATCGGGGCTGGTCGGTGACCGGATGGGATCCCGATGGCGAGGCGCTGGCAGCGGCCCAGTCCCGCGGGGCGGTGGCAGCCACATGCACCGGCATCGGGGAGGCGGTGGCGGGTGCGGAGCTGGTGGTGCTGGCGGGTCCACCTCGGGCCGTGATCGACACTCTCGGCGACTTGCGGACCGGCGCCCTGGTCACCGATGTGGCCGGCATCAAAGAACAGGTGGTGGCGGCGGCCCGCCACCTTCCCCACTTCGTCGGGGGGCATCCGATGGCCGGCCGTGAGCACGCCGGTGCCGCCGCCGCCTCCGAGGCCCTGTTCCGGGGCGCGGCCTGGATCCTGGTGGAGGACGGCACCGAACCGGCCGATCTCGCCCGGGTGAGCGAGATCGTGACCGGGCTGGGGGCGCGGCCGGTGGTGATGAAGGCGGCCGAGCACGACGAAGCGGTGGCGGTCATCAGCCACCTCCCCCAGCTGCTCTCGGCGGTGCTGATGGCGCAGGCGGCGGCGGATCCGCAAGCGCTCGAGCTGGCATCGGGCTCCTTTCGCGACCTGACCCGGGTTGCGCTGAGCGAACCGGACTGGTGGGCGGAGCTGCTGCTGGCCAACAGCCCCCACGTGAGGAATGCCCTGCGAGGACTGACCGAGCTGGCCGGCCGATGGGATCGGGCGCTGGACCTGGGGGACTCGGCCTATGTCACCGCCGCGCTGGAATCGGCCCGCCGTGACCGGCGCCACCTGTCGCCGCCGGTGGTGGCGGTGGGGGTGGTGCTGGAGGATCGACCCGGGGAGATCGCGGCGGTGGGACGGGCCCTGGCCCGGAGTCGGGTGGACGTGCGCGACCTGCAGCTTCGGCACGGGCCGCACGGCGGCGGCGGCATCCTCACCATCTCGGTCCGGCCGGGCGAGTCGGAGGGACTCCGCCACGCCCTCACCGGGGAGGGCTTCGAGCTGACCTAGGTCTGGGCGCCGGCAAGACGACGCCGCCGGCGCGGGTGCGGAGCTGAGGTCGGCGTCGTCGATGGATGGGGCGGCCTGCATCGATCGGTGAGGGCACCGAGATCC
>JBFGJL010000085.1:0-6521 GCA_041577235.1 Acidimicrobiia bacterium
ATGCAGCGGAAGCCGTCCCATTTCGGCTCGTACGACAAGTCCCCCTCGGGGAGGGTCGAGACGTTCTTGGCGAGCATCGGCTGCACCGGAGGCATCACCGGGAGATCCATGAGCCCAGACTATCGACGCGGCGAGTGGGCCGACCCGAGCCAAGATCAGTCGCCCGGATCCGGTCGCGGGCCGGACGTCGGTGGGCCGCCGGACGTCCGGCACGGGAGGATGTTCCATGTCACTCCAGCCCGCCTCGGGCGAGTTCACAGACGTAGGCTTGACCGCGTGTTGACCGTGGGCGAGATCGGGCCGACGGGAGGCGCCGTCTGCGGCGACACCAGTACCTTCTCTCCGGCTGGGGTGGGGTTTCACCGCGACGGCTGCGGGTGCCTCGTCTCTCCATCCGGAGCGGCGACGTCGAGGCTATCCGCCCCGGATCGGCACCGCGGCTTGGGGGTGGAGGTGCCCGCCGCGGGCGGCGCGAGCACAGTCCGGAGAATCCACTGATGCTGCTCGAGCCGCTCTACCGCCTCGTCTTCACCTACCCCCACGGATGGGGGGTGGCGATCGAGGGGCTGCGAGGCGCGGAAGAGCAGTGGTTCTTTCTCGCCGAAGGCCGTGCTGAGGGCTCGGTAGCCGGCAGCTTCCGAGGAGCGAACCACCCCCGCCGCCGCACCGACCGGACCTTCCTGCCGGACTTCCAGGGCGTGATCGAGACGGAGGATGGCGCGACAGTGTTGGTCAACATGTCGGGGTTCGGTCGGGCTTACCCGGCGGGACGGCGTCAGATCGTGGTGGCGGTGACCCACCTCGCAGAGGTGGAGCCATATGCGCGGCTCAACGACGTCGTCTGCGTCGGTACCGGCGAGGTGCGTGCGGGCGAGAGTGACGAGGAAACCGTACTCGTGATCGACGTCGCCGAGCTCGTCTGGGAGCCGCCCGCCGATTGACCGATGGCCTCGGACTTCGGGTGCCCGGGGGCAGCCGCCTGCGAAGGCTCGATCATCAGGAGGGTGAGGTCGGTGACGGGGAGACCGTGTCCATCCGGAGGAACTCGTCGATGCGGAGCGCCTTGGCCGGTCGCTTGGTGGTAGCCGGCAGCTGGCTCCAGGCCTCGTCGGCGGTGAGCAGACGGGGGGAGGCGAGCTCGACCTCGGCGCCCTCGATCTCCAGCGTGGCGATGCCGGCGGCGAGCACGTTCCTCACCCAGTCCGATCGTGAGCCGTACACCAGGATGAAGATGTACCCGCCCTCGACCGGGTGGGCGTCGAGTGGGGTGCGGTAGGGGGTGCCGGACGACCTGCCGCGGTGGAGCAGCACCGGCCGCGCCCCTCTCCTGAGCTCGATCGGGTTGAACAACCGCTTGTTGATCTGCCCCCACCACCGTGGCATCGGCATCGGCACCTCCTCGGCTTTGGTTGCGACCGGCAGCGGACCGTACCAGCCGCCGGCAGCGTCCTGGGGAGCCGAACGAGCGGCGACCATCACTGGGGCCGGCGACGACCCCACCCCGACCGACCCTCTAGGTTGAGGAGGCTGCAACCCGTCCGAGGAGGTTCTCGTGGTCACGCCGACCCAGCCCTACGCCGCTCGCCTCGACATCGACTACCCGGATCAGCTCGATCGGTTCACCACCTTCTTCCGGATCATTTGGATCATCCCCATCGCCATCATCCTCGCCCTGCTCACCGCCACCGGCAACGAGACGGTCGTCACGGAGACAGGTGAACGGGTCTCGGAGTCCGGTGGAGGTATCTCGGCCGGGCTGGCGTTGGCCACCATGCTGATGATCGTCTTCCGGCAGCGATACCCCCGCTGGTGGTTCGACTTCGCTCGGGAGCTGACACGGTTCGCCGCCCGGGTGGGTGCCTATCTGGTCCTGCTGACCGACCAGTATCCGTCCACGGTCGAGGAGCAGTCGGTGCATCTCGAGATCGACTATCCCGACGCCGAGCGCCTCAACCGCTGGCTGCCGCTGGTGAAGTGGCTGCTGGCGATTCCCCACTACATCGTGCTGATCGTCCTGTGGGTGACCGCGGTGGTGGTGGTCATCATCGCCTGGTTCGCGATCCTCTTCACCGGCCGCTACCCGCGCGGGCTGTTCGACTTCGTGGTGGGGGTGGGGAGGTGGAGCCTGCGGGTCGACGCCTACGCCTTCCTGCTGGTCACCGACCAGTACCCCCCGTTCAGCTTGAGCTGAGCACCTGGATCGCATCAATCGCGCACACACATCCATCTCGAACACCTTTGGTCGAACCGCCCGGTGCCGCCTTGGCGTGGATCGGTAGGCTCGCCCGCAGGGCAAGCGAGAGTTGACCGTGGCGGAAGAGGCATTTCTCAAGAACGTTCAGCTCGTATACGCCCTCCAACGGGCGCCCATGGCCGGGTGCGTCTTGCATGTGGGCGCCCACCCGGATGACGAGGACGCCGGGATGCTGGCGGTGATGTCGCGGGGAAAGGCCGCCCGGGCTGTGTATTGGTCCGCCACCCGGGGGGAAGGGGCCCAGAACTTCATCGGCCCCGACCGCAACGAGGGCCTCGGGATCGTTCGCACCTGGGAGAGCCAGGCGGCCCGCGAGTACGACGGCGGCGAGGTCCTCTACGGCCCCTTCGTCGACTTCGGGTTCACCAAGACGGGCGAGTTCGCCTTGGCCAAGTGGGGTCACGAGGCCATGGTGCGGGAGATCGTGCGGGCCATCCGTAGCACGCAGCCGGCGGTGATCGTCAACCGGTGGAGCGGCACCGAGGAGGACGGACACGGCCACCATCAGGCGGTCGGACTCGTCTCCGAGGAGGCGTTCGAGGCAGCTGCCGACCCGAAGCTGTTCCCCGAGCTGAATCTGCCGCCCTGGAGCGCGTTGAAGCTCTACCACTCGATGGGAGGCGACTGGCAACCCGGCCAGCGAGTGCGGTTGGGACACATCATCCCCGACTACGAGGAGCGGAACCTGCTCCGCATCAACTCGGGCGAGCTCGACCCGATCTCGGGGCACACCTTCCAGGAACTCGCCTGGAAGGGATACAACCGGCATCAGAGCCAGGCGTTGGGCTTCGTACCCCAGCGGGGGGACTTCTTCTTCTACTACGACCTCGACCGCTCTCGGGTCGGCCACAGCGACGCACGTGAGGTGGGGTTCTTCGACGGGATCGACGTGTCGCTCACCGGCCTGCCGGGATGGCCCGGTCTCGCAGCCGGACGAGTGGCAGGGCAGCTGTCCGACGCGGCCGCCGCCGCCACGTCCGGATTCGCCGAGTTTCACCCTGCCGATCCCGCCCGCTCCGCCCCGAGCCTGCTGGCGGCGCTGGCGGCGGTGCGCAGCGCAGTGACGGTCCTCACCGGTAGCCCGGATCCCGAGACGGCGGCGTTGACGAGACTGCTCAGGAGGAAAGAAGAGGAGCTGGAGTGGGCGGTGGCGCGCTGTCTGGACCTCGAACTAGAGGCGGGCGTCGTCGAGCGTCTGGTCACTCCCGGGTCGCAGGTCGGCGTGTGGGTTCGGCTCCGCCACCAAGGCCGGGCCGACCTCGAGAGCGTGCAACTGGGGGTGGAGTCGAGAAGCGGCTGGCCGGTGCCGGAATCCGGCCCCACCGAGGCAGACCGATCCTCACATCGAGCCGAATACATGCTCGAGGTCCCCGTCGACGCCGAATTCAGCTGTCCTTACTGGCTGCGGGAACCCAACCACTCGTACCGCTATGTCTGGCCCGACGACGATCGCGCCGGCCTTCCCCTCGACCCGCCCGAGGTCGAAGGCACGGCGACCGTCGTCGTGGCCGGTCAATCGCTGCGGCTACGAACGGAGGCGCTGTTTCGGGAGGCGTTCGGCGGGGGATATCGGGAACTGCCGCTGGCGGTTCTGCCGCCCATCGCCCTCGCCCCGGAGCGCACCGCCGAGTTCCTGCCGCGGGACGGAATCACCCGCGGGCACCAGCTGCGCTTGGCGCTGCGCTGCACCCAAGAGGGTGGGGCCCGCGGTGAGCTCGTGTTGCAGGCCCCCGACGGTTGGGAGGTCTCGCCCCCCCGGATGAAGGTGGATCTGTCCGGGCGAGGGGACGTTCAGACCGTGGTATTCGACCTTCGCATCCCGGGGGCGGCCGCCGCCGGCCGGCACCGGCTCGACTACCTGATTCGAGCCGGCCGGCGTCAGTACGGCGCCACCCTTCATCCGGTGAGGTCGGCTGCCCCCGGACTCGCCCGCCCAGCCGACGAACGCACCTGTGTACTGGAGGCCTTCATCACAGGGCCGGCATCAGCGGACATTCGGTTGGTGGAGGTGGAGTTCGTTCGCAAGCTGGCCTACGGATATGTCACCGGCGCCTCCGAGGAGGTCCTGTCCACTCTCCGGCATTTCGAGCTTGATCTGAGCGAGTTGGACGACGAGTTCCTCGAGTTCGGGGACCTGGACCGATTCGACGCGATCGTCGTCGGCCCCAACGCCTACCTGATCCGGGACGGACTGCGGACTCAGAACGAGCGCCTGCTCGCCTACGCCCGGGCGGGCGGCACGGTCATCGTGCAGCACCAGGGTTACGGGTTCGAAGGGCAGGATTTCGCCCCGTTTCCGTTCACCTACCACCAGCCCCACGATCGGGTCTCTTTCGAGGACGCGCCGGTCATGGTGCTGCAGCCGGACCATCCGATACTCCACATCCCCAACGAGATCACCACCGCCGATTGGGAGGGCTGGGTAAAGGACCGGGGTATGTACTTCTTCCGCGAGTTCGACAATGGGTACGTGCCGATCGTGGCCAGCCACGACCCGGGGGAATCACCCCAGGAGGGCGGGCTGCTGGTGGCCGACGTCGGCCAGGGAACCTGGGTCTACTGCGCCTACTCGCTGTGGAAGCAGATCCCGACCGGGATCCCGGGTGGGTTCCGCCTGTTCGCCAACCTGCTCGCTCTCCCACACTCCCGCATCCTGCGGCGCTCCCATCTGCTCACCCGAACCACCCTCTTCGGGTTCATGAGCGACGAACAGCGCTACGACATCGCCCGGCTGATGTCGGATCGCCGGCTGGAGGACGGAGAGATCCTGTGTCGGCAGGGCGATCCGGGGGACGAGATGTACGTGATCGTGGAGGGAGAGGTCGAGGTGGTGAAGACCACTCCCGCCAATCCGGAGGGAGCGGTGATCGCGGTCGCCGGTCCCGGAGACGCCATCGGAGAGCTGTCCGTGCTGGCCAGTCAGCCCCGATCGGCGACCATGCGGGCCCGGGGGGATGCCCGCCTGCTGGCGATCTGGGGGCCGGCGTTCCGCAAGCTCGTGCACACGACCCCCGATATCGCCGACCGGCTGATCGAGACGCTGGTCGACAAGCTCGCCACGACCGGGCTCTCGCCATGATCGCCATCGGCATCATGTGCCATGCCACGGTGGGAGGGAGTGCCCGGGTGGCCACCCACCTGGCCGGGGTGCTCGCCGCCAAGGGCTACCAGGTGAAGGTGTTGGCGTCGCGCCGGCCGGCTTTCCCGCTGCCGCCCGAGGTGGAGGTGCGGGCGGTACGCGACGATCCACCCGGACCTCGCGACCGACTCGCCGTCACCGCCGGTCGGGCCGACCTCGAGGCGCTCATCGATCTGGCGACAGGAGCAGTACGGGCCGAGAAGATCGACCTCCTCCACTATCACTACGCGTTGCCTTTCGCGGCAGTGGCCCGCGAGGTCCGTGCCCGCAGTCGCAACGGGCTGCGGGTGGTCGGCACCCTGCATGGCACCGATGTCAGCGTCCACGGAGCCCAGCGGGCGACACGGCTCCGGCTGTTACGCGACCTCAACACTGCCGACGCCCTCACCACGGTGTCGCGCAGCCATGCCACCCTGATCCGCCGTCAGCTCGGTCACGATCCGATCGTCATCCCCAACTTCGTCGACCTGGACGCCTTCAGCCCCGCGGCGAGTCAGCACGCCTCACGTCCACGCATCCTCCACATGTCCAACTTCCGTCCGGTGAAGAACACCGTCGAGGTCGCCCGGGCCTTCGCCCATCTCTGCGCCCGACGAGATGCCGAGCTCTGGCTGGTGGGAGACGGGGAGACCCTGCCCGACACCCTGCGGGAGTTGCGAAGGCGGGGCGTGCCGGAGGCCGCCGTCCGCTGGTTCGGCATGGTCTACAACCCCGCTGCGATCATCGCCAAGGCCGACGTGCTGGTCGTCCCCAGCCACTGTGAGAGCTTCAGTCTCGCCGCCTTGGAGGCCATGGCCTGCGGCGTCCCGGTGGTGGGAACCCGAGTGGGGGGACTGGCCGAACTGGTCGACGGGCGGGGGTGCGGCGTGCTGGTCGACCCCGACGACGAGGGCGGTCTCGTCCTCGCCATCGAACAGGCCTTGGAGATGAGGGCGGAGCTTCGGGCGGGGGCGATGCGCCGGGCGGCCGAGTTCTCGGTCGAGGCGGTCGTCCCTCGATACGAGCAGCTCTACCGGAGGGTTCTGGCCGGAGTGAGAACGGCGGTTACGGCTGGGCAGGAGCAGCCTCGCTCGTGACTCTGGAGCTGGCGGACGCGCTACGGTCGCCCTCCGGTCGCGCTTTCCTGCA
>JBFGJL010000086.1:0-6516 GCA_041577235.1 Acidimicrobiia bacterium
GAGCAGGCCCGCCGCCGCCATGATCATCCCCGGCGTGCAGAAGCCACATTGCAGGCCGTGCCGCTCCCAGAAACCCTCCTGGATCGGGTGGAGCTGCCCGTCGGCGGCGAGTCCTTCGATGGTGGTCACGCCGGTCCCGTCTGCTTGCGCCGCCAGCATGGTGCAGCTCTTGACCGTCCGCCCGTCGACCAGCACGGTGCAGGCGCCGCAGTAGGAGGTCTCGCACCCGACGTGGGTGCCGGTGAGCAGCAGTTGCTCTCGCAGGAAATGGACCAGCAGCGTCCGTGGCTCGACCTCGGCGGTCACCGCCTTGCCATTCACCGACAGGGATATCTCCATCCGCGACCTCCTGCGATCGGTCCTGGACCGAAACTATCAGAGCCGGACAGGGCTGAGTGCCCGGCTCGGCCGCCGGCGGCGGGTTGCGAAATCTGCCCACGCGTGCCGGGGTGCCGGTGGTCTTTGGCTACCCTCCACCGACGGTTCCCGGTGGAAGGTTCGGCATGCGGCTGGTGGTGATCGGCGCCGGAGGGGTTGGCTCATATGTGGCGGAACGGCTGGCAGCCCAGGCCCAGGACGTCGTGGTGATCGAGACCGACGATGCCACTGCGGACGAACTGCAGGCAGAGCTCGATTGTCTCGTCATCAAGGGAAACGGCACCAACGTGACCACCCTCAAGGAAGCAGGGGTGGCCGACGCCGATCTGTTCCTGGCGGTGACCAACTCCGACGCGGCCAACATCCTGGCGGTGCACGCCGCCGCCGAGCTGGGAGCGGCGCGCCGGATCGCCCGAGTGGAGGATCCCCTGCTGCGGGACCAGGCCCTGGCGCTGGGAGCCGACGCGGTGATCGATCCGGACGAGTCGACGGCCCAGGATCTGCTCCGTCTCGTCAGCCAGCGGGGAGTCTCGGAGCTGATCGAGTTCGGGAACGGACAGCTGGAGCTGGTGGGCGGATTCATCGCACCCGACGCCCCGGTAGCCGGGCTGACGCTGACCGAGCTGCGAGCCATGGTCGAGGGTTGGAGCTGGGTCGTGGTGGCCGTGATTCGCGGGGGGGAGACCCTCATCGCCCGGGGGCCGACCAAGATCCTGCCGGGCGATCACGTGATCGTCATGGCCGAGACCGACCAGGCGGCCGAGGCGTTCCGCCTGCTCGGCATCCACGAGCATCCGGCCCGCAAGGTGATCGTCTGCGGCACCACCCGTGGTGCGGTCCGCACCGCCGAGCTGCTGGCCGAATCGGGCATCTCCACCACCCTCATCGACCCCGACCGGGACCGGGTAGCCGAGGTGGCGGAGAAGCTCCCCCGGGTGGTGTGCATCCACGGCGATCCCACCGAGCCCAAGGTGCTCCGGGCCGAAGGAATCGACGCCTCCGACGCCATCCTCGCCCTGAGCGGATGGGACGACGTCAACATCCTTGTGTGTCTGGTGGCCAAGGCATTGGGAGTGGGAACCGCGGTCGCCCGACTGGGTCGGTTCGACCTGGTTCGGCTGTTGCCCGGGGTGGGGATCGACGGAGCGGTCTCGCCCAAGCTGTCCGCCGCCAACGAGATCCTCCGCTTCGTTCGCCAGGGAGACGTGCGGGCGGTGGTCACCTTCCAGGACAGCGACGCCGAGGCCATCGAGCTGCAGGTCCGGTCGACCAGCGCCGCCGCCGGCCGGACCCTCGCCGAGCTCAAGCTGCCCCGCACCCTGATCATCGGAGGCGTGATTCGGGGCGACGACGCCTTCGTCCCCACCGGCGACACCCGGGTCCAGACCGGGGACCGGCTGGTGATCATCGCCCAGCCCGACGGCATACCCCTGGTCGAGCGGCTGTTCGGCTGACGGAATGAGCTGATGTCCTGGCGCCGCCTGCTCCATCTCATCGGCGCCGTGGTCGCCGCCGTCGGGGTCGCCATGCTGGCCGCCGCCGTCACGTCGATCGTCTACCGGGAATGGGATCACGCCCTCGGCATCACCGCCGCCGCCGTCGTCACCATCCTGCTCGGCGGCACCGCCTGGCGGTTGGTCGAGGCGCCGGGCGAGCTATCCACCCGCGAGGGTTTCGCCACGGTCGGCCTGTCCTGGCTGGCGGTGACCTTCTTCGGGACCCTTCCCTATCTCCTCACCGGGTCGATTCCCGACCTCACCGACGCCTTCTTCGAGACGGCCGCCGGTTTCTCCACCACCGGAGCCTCGGTGGTGGCGGACCCGGCCGAGCTGGCGCACGGGATCCTGCTGTGGCGGAGCCTCACCCAGTGGCTGGGGGGGATGGGCATCATCGTCCTGTCGGTGGCGATCCTGCCCCTGCTGGGGGTCGGGGGGGTCGAGCTGGCCCGGGCCGAGTCACCGGGACCCATCCCCGACCGGCTGACTCCCCGTTTCCGTGAGACCGCCAAGCGGCTCTGGCTGCTCTATGTCGCCTTCACCGCATTGGAGGCGATCCTGCTCGGGTTGGGGGAGATGTCGATCTTCGAGGCCATCGCCCACTCCCTCACCACCATGTCCACCGGGGGCTTCGGAACCCACGTCGGATCGCTGGGGGCCTACAGCTCTTACTCGCAGTGGGTCGTGATCGTGTTCATGATCATCGCCGGCGCTTCCTTCGCCTTGCACTACCGGGGGCTCCGGCGCCCGCGTGCCTACTTCGATAGTGCCGAGTTCCGCCTGTACGGGATGATCATCTTGGCTTCGGCGGTGGCCGCCACCATCGGGATCTGGGATTCGGCCGATCCGGCCGGGTCGGTGCGGGACGGACTCTTCAACACGACCTCGATCATCACCACCACCGGGTTCGCCACCGCCGATTTCGGAGCGTGGGTGCCGGCCCTGCAGATCCTCATCCTCGGTCTGATGTTCGTGGGTGGCATGGCCGGCTCGACCGGGGGAGCGGTCAAGCCCTACCGACTGGGCGTGCTGTACCAGGCGTCGCGCACCGACCTCCGGCGCGTCATCCATCCCCGCGGGGTGTTCCGCACTCGTTTCGGGGGGGAGATCGTCCCCGACCGGATCGTCGCCAACGTGCAGGCGTTCTTCCTGCTGTACATGTTCATCTTCATGACCGCCACCCTCATCATGGGCGTGATCGAATCGGGGCTGGGGGTGGGGCTCGACCTGGTGACGTCGGCCTCGGCGGTTGCGTCCTCGCTGGGCAACATCGGGCCTGGGCTGGGCCTGGTGGGGCCTTCGTTCAACTACGAGATCGTCCACGACGGAGCGAAATGGCTGCTGTCGCTGCTGATGATCATCGGGAGGTTGGAGATCTTCCCGGTGTTGCTCCTGTTGACTCCCGAGATCTGGCGACGCTGAGCCCGCCCGGCGACCCGGCTCAGCCGTGGGAGGTCGGCAGCGTCGAGGCCATCACCTCGGCCAGGGTCCCCTGCAGGTACCCCAGGTAGGAGAGGACCGCCCACTCCGGTGACCCGGACGCGGTGTCGTGGTCGTCCTCTCGTTCGATGCCGAGCCGGGCGGCCAGCAACAGCCGGGCATCCCCCAGCACCCGCAACCAGGCTTCCGCTTCGCCGCTGGACAGAACCACCCCCTCCTCCGCCACCGCCAGGGTCTCGGCGAAGGCCGACCGATCGGCCGCCCGGGCCTCGGCCAGCTCGTCGCCCACCAGCCGCCAGTACTCCTCGTCGTCGTCGGGAGCATCCCGGTAGGCGGCGGGATACAGCCGCCGGGCGGCCGGGTCGCCCTCCGACCGCTCCCCGACCGTGGCGAGCAGCGGGAGCAACTGCTCGAGCACCGCGGCCTCGTTGACATCCAGCCGGAGGCGAATGCCGTCCCGCTCCGAGCGGAAAGGGCTGCTCATGGCCGCTCCATCGTCGCCCACAACCCGTGGTGGTGGAGCCGGTAGCAGTACAGCTCGGCTCGCTCGCGGGGTCCGGACGCCACCACCGCCTTGCCCTCGTGGTGGACCTGCAACATGAGCCGGGTGGCCTCTTCCTGCGAGTGCCCGAACAGCTTGCGGAACACGAACACCACGTACTCCATGAGGTTGACCGGGTCGTTCCACACCACCACGTTCCAGGGGTGGGCGCTCCGCCGGTCCCGGCCGACGGAGGGCCGATCGACCTCGGCCGGAGCCGCCGTCTCGGCGAACCTATCCATAGCCCATCGTCCCGGCCAGCCGCTGGCGGTTGAGCCACTCCTCGAAGTCGATCCGGGCCACCCGCCACTCCCGTCCGAACTTCAGTCCGGGAAGCTGCCCAGTCCGCAGCATGCTGGTGACGACGTAGGAGGAGACCCCCATGTAGTCGCAGATGTCGGCCACCGACAGCCAGTCCTTGCCGATGGCCACCCGAATCCTCTCCATGGGACCCAGGCTATGAAGGGCGCCGGCCCCGGGCAAGAGCGGCGCCCGTTCGCGAAAAAAGGACCTCCCACCGCCCTGGGAGCCGCACGACTTCTGACGTATGCTGACGTTGTGTTGCATTGGTTTTCAGATCATGGCGTCCGACGATCCCCTCCTCCATCCTGACCTGATCTCGCTCGGTCGCCGGCTCCGCCGCCAGCTGGAAACCGTGCTCGACGCCGAGCGCCGGGCGGCGGCGGCCATGGCCCGCCGCCAGCAGAGCCTGCGCGACCGGATGCTCGACGCCGAGGATCGGGGGCTGCGGGTGGTCGTCACCTGCTCGGACGGAGGCAGCGTGGCGGGTAGCTTGCAGTCGGTCGGGCTCGACCATGTTGCCGTCGTCACCGGGACGAGCGAGACGCTGGTCGCTCTCGCCCAGGTGGTCCGGGTGGAGGTGGGCAGGTGAGCGCCGGCTCCCCCCGCCTGGCCACGGTCGTCACCGCCCGCCCGTGGGAGTCGGAGCTGGTGGCCTTCGCTCGCGCCACCGGCACCGCCCGGGTGGTGGCCCGCCTGTGCGAACCGGCCGAACTGGAGCGCATCGCCGACGCGGTCGACGTGGTGGTGGTGGGAGCCGAGACCCCCTGGGCCACTCCTGCTCTGCTCCGTCGCTGGAGCCGGCGGGGCTTGCCCATCATCGGTGTCTTCCCGGCGGGAGACCAGCCCGCCGCCCGGCTGCTTCGGGCGGGCCGGCCCGCAGAGGTGTTTGCCGACAGTGCACCGGCCCCTGCCATCGTGGCGGCCGCCCGCCTCCTGGCGCTCGATCGACCGCCGGTCCGCCCGGAGGGGGCGCTGGTCGGTGTGCTCGGGCCGCCGGGAGCGCCGGGCCGGTCGGAGCTGGCCCTCGCCCTGGCCTGGGGCATGGCCGCCGATCGCCGGACGCTGCTGGTCGATCTCGATCGATCGGCCCCCTCCCTGGCCGTGCGGCTCGGACTCCCTCCCCGTCCGGATGCCGGCACCGTGGGGGACCTCATTCGCGCCGAGGGCGAGCTGGGGGCCGGAGCCCTGCACCGAGTGGGCGACCTCGACGTGATCCCGGGTCCCGCCCCGAGCGCCTCGGGACCGATCTCCGACGGCCTCCTGGCCGAGGTGGTGCTGGCCGCCCGCGGGTCGTTCGAGGCGGTGGTGGCCGACCTGGGACCGGCGGTCGGGGACGATCCGCTCGTGGCCACCTGCGACCGGGTCGTGCTGGTGTGCGAGGCCAGCCCGGTGGGCCTGGTCCGGGGAGCCACCCTGGCGGCGGACTGGTGCGGCCCCACCCCGGAGCTGGTGCTCAACCGGACCGTCCCGGAGGCGGAGGAGGCGGAGGAGGCGGTGGCGGCCGCCCGCCGCTGGATCGGTCTGGAGCCGGCCGCGGTCGTGCCGCAAGACGAGGAAGTGCGGCGGGCGGCCTGTCGGGCCGAGCCTCCTCATCCGGGCCTGGTCCGCTGCCTGGCTCCACTCCGGCTGGGTCCGATCGGTCCCGGGCCCGAGCGCTCGGTTCAGGCCGGTGCGGCCGATAGATAACTACCGAGATGATGGAGCTCGGCCAGCGTGGCGGGAGGCGGCTCGAACACCATGGCGAACCCGGCCGGGCCCGGCGGGTGGAGCAGGTCGACGAAGAACCGGTACCGCCAAGCCTCTTCGCTCGGCCGCGACTCGATCCTGGTGAGGTTGGCACCACGCAGTCCCAACTCGGTGAGGGCGAGAGCGAGCGCCCCTGGCTGGTGGCGGGTGGCGAAGACCACGCTGGTCTTGTCGGCATCGGCCCGGACCGGCTGCGGGCCGGGAGCCAGCACCACGAACCGGGTCGTGTTGTGCTGGCGGTCGACCAGGTCGGTCTCCAGCACCGCCAGCCCGTGCGCCGCGGCAGCCTGGGGGGGAGCCAGCGCCGCTTCGGTGGGGTCGCCGTGCTCCGCCACCAACCGCACCGCCCCGGCCGTGTCGTGGGCTGGGACCGGATGCCAGCCGCGAGCAGCGATCACGGCCTCTGCCTGCGCGAGGGCCTCCGGATGCGATCGCACCCTGGTCACCCGGCCCGGATCGGAACCGGTCACCCCCAGCAGGGCATGGCGTACCTCGAGGAGATGCTCGGCCACGATCACACAGCCGGACTCCACCAGCCGGTCGAGGACGGGAAGGACGCTCCCGGTGGTCGAATTCTCGATGGGAAAGACCAGCCGGTCGACGTCGCCGCTC
>JBFGJL010000087.1:0-6498 GCA_041577235.1 Acidimicrobiia bacterium
GCTGGAGGCCAACCCCCACGCCGCTGCCACCATTCTGTGGCTGGCCCAGCACCGCCAAGTGCGCATCGAGGGCAGGGTCGACCGGCTGGCTGCTGACGTGTCAGACGCCTACTTCGCCTCCCGCCCCCACGGCGCCCAGATCGCAGCGGCGGTGTCCCGGCAGAGTCGAGTGGTGGCCGACCGGGCGGCGCTGGAGGAGGCATTCGCCTCCACCGAGGCCAGCGCCGGCGACCGACCAGTTCCTCGCCCCCCGGAGTGGGGCGGGTACCGACTCGCCCCCGACCTCCTCGAGTTCTGGCAGGGTCGACCCAACCGGCTGCACGACCGCCTCGTCTACCGCCGGGAGGATGGCGGCTGGGCGGTGGAGCGGCTCTATCCCTGATCCCTACCCCCAACTACCGTGGCGGCGTGCAGATACCGGCGCCGATGATGGAAGCGATGGTGGCGCACGCCCGGTTCTGCTATCCGGAGGAGGCGTGCGGGCTGCTGGCAGCCGACCGCGACGGTCGGTTGCGGATGGTCTACGCCCTCACCAACGCCGACAGTTCCCCCTCCAGCTACACGGTCGATCCGGTCGAGCATTTTCGAGCGTGGAAGCACGCCGAGCGGCAGGGATGGGAGCTGGCCGGCGTGTTCCATTCCCATACCCACACGGCGCCCTACCCTTCTCCAACCGACCAGGCTCGGGCCCCCGAGCCCGATTGGGTGTACCTCATCGTCGGTTTGGTCGACTGGGAGGCGCCGCAGACCCGGGCCTACCGGATCAGCGATGGGAAGGTGACGGAGGTGCCGCTGGTTGTTCTCGGGAATGAGTGACGTGACCGTGCAGGTGCGGATCCCGACCGTGTTGCGCCCGCTGGTGGGAGGGGTGTCGGTGGTGGAGTCGTCGGGCGCGACGGTGGGCGCGCTGTTCGAACAGCTCGAACGCGCCCATCCGGGGCTGGGCGCCCGGTTGCTGGGCGGGGACGGCCGGCTCCATCCCTTCGTCAACGTCTTCGTCGGAGACGAGGACGTTCGCTACCTGCAGGGCGTCGACACCCCCATCCCCGACGGGGCCGAGGTCTCCATCCTGCCGGCGGTCGCTGGCGGCTGACCGGGAGGATGGCCGTGGCGGGCCGGGAAGAGCGAGCGGGTGGCACACCGCTGATTCGGCTGGAGCGGATCTCCCCCCGCTCCGAGGTGGCGATCTTCGCCAAGCTGGAGTGGTACAACCCCACCGGATCGGTGAAGGACCGGGTGGCCGAGTTCATGGTGGAGGAGGCCGAGCGCCAGGGTCGACTCCGGCCGGGAAGCCGGCTGATCGAACCGACGTCGGGGAACACCGGGATCGCGCTGGCCCGGCTGGCACGGCTGCGCGGGTATCGGCTCACGGCGGTGGTGCCGGCCAACATCAGCGTGGAGCGGAGGCGACTGCTGGCCGGCTACGGGGTCGAGATCGTGGAGACTCCGGCCGAGCTCGGTTCGAACGGGGCGATCGACCGGGCTTCTTCCCTCGCCGCCGGCTCCGGTGACGTGATGCTGTTCCAGTACGGCAACGAGGCCAATCCCCTGGCCCACTACTGTGGCACCGGGACCGAGATCCTCCAGCAGCTAGGACCGGTCGACGCGCTCGTCGCCGGCCTCGGCACCGGCGGCACGTTGATGGGAGCGGGGCGGGCGCTGCGAGAAGCCAATCCGGACACCGCGGTGGTGGCGGCCGAACCGCCCATCGGGGAGCTGGTGAGCGGCCTTCGGTCCATCGAGGACGGCTACCTCCCGCCGGTGTTCGATCCGGCCGCGCTCGACGGCAGGATCCTGGTGCGAACCGAACAGGCGGTGGCGATGACCAGGCGCCTCATGAACGAAGAAGGGCTGTTCGCCGGCATCTCGTCCGGTGCGGCCGTTCATGCCGCCCTGCGCTGGGCAGAACGCATGGAGCGGGGGACGATCGTCACCGTCCTTCCCGACGCCGGCTGGAAGTACCTGTCCAGCGGGGCGTGGACCGATCCCATCGACCAGGTGGTCGCCCGGCTCTCCGCCCAGCTCTACTTCTGATAGCGTCGCCTGATGCGGTTGACCGTCCTCGGCAGCAACGGAACCTACGGAACGCCCGGCCGGCCCACCTCCGGCTATCTCCTGGACCACGGCGCCACCCGCATCTGGGTCGACGCCGGTGTCGGCACCTTCGCCCAGCTGCAGGCGGTCACCGACTTCGTCAGCCTGGACGCCATCGTGTTGTCCCACGTTCACGCCGATCACTGCCTCGACATCCTCGGCTTCTACCACGCGGTTCGCTACGGGGCCCGTCCGCGCCAGGGGGTGCCGGTGTACTGCCCGACCGGGCTGGCGGAGCGTCTGGTGGGTTTCCTGGGGGCGGTGGAGCATCCCATCACCGAGACCTGCGACTTCCGGGTGATGGACGGCGGAGACCGGGTCGAGGTGGGAGAGTTGGAGCTCGGGTTCGCCGTCACCGACCACCCGGTACCGACCCTGGCGACCCGTGTCATCGCCGATGGGCGCTCCCTGGTGTACACCGCCGACACCGGCACCGGCGGCGACTGGGCGGAGCTGGCGTCCGGGGCCGACCTCCTGCTGGCGGAAGCCACCTATCAGGGGTCGAGCGAGGACAAGCCCTGGGCCCATCACCTCACCGCCGCAGAAGCCGGCGCCGCCGCCCGCCAGGCCGAAGTCGGTGGACTGATGCTCACCCACCTCTGGCCCACGCTGGACCCAGACCGATCGGTGGCCGAGGCGGAGGAGTCCTTCGGGCGTCCGGTCAGGCTGGCCGTGCCGGGCCTGGCGACCTCGATCTGAGGCGGGAGAAGGATGACGAGATCTCGAGAAGCAGCCGAGCTCCGACCCGTTCGGTTCACCCGTGGGTACACGGAGATGACGCCCGGCTCGGTTCTCATCGAGCTGGGCGACACCCGCGTGCTCTGCACGGCCGCCTTCGAGAGCGAGGTGCCGCGCTGGCTACGGGAGGGCGACCGGGGATGGGTCACCGCCGAGTACGGCATGCTGCCGGGGTCCAGCTCCGAGCGCATCCGGCGCGACAACTACACCGGCGGACGATCGAAGGAGATCTCGCGGCTGATCGGTCGCTCTCTCCGCTCGGTGGTCGATCTGCGGGCTCTCGGCGAGCAGATGGTCCGGGTCGACTGCGACGTGATCCAGGCCGACGGCGGCACCCGCACCGCCGCCGTCACCGGGGCCTGGGTGGCGATGCACGACGCCTTCGAGGCGGGAGTGGAGGCCGGGCTGGTGGGCCGCAATCCGATCCTCGATCAGCTGGCGGCGGTGTCGGTCGGGATCGTCGGTGGGGAGATCCTGCTCGACCTCGAGTATCGGGACGACGTGTCGGCCGAGGTGGACATGAACGTGGTGATGACCGGACGTGGACTGCTGGTGGAGGTGCAGGGAACCGCCGAGGGGGCACCGTTCATGCGGTCGGAGCTGGACAACATGCTCGATCTGGCCGAGAAAGGGATCGGCGAGCTGTTCGCCGCCCAGCGGGCCGCCTTGGAGTCGTGACCCTCGCCCGACTGGTGGTGGCCTCGAAGAACCCGGACAAGGTGCGGGAGATCGAGGCGGTGCTGATCGGCTTGGGTTTGGTGGAAGAGATCGTGCGCGACCGAACCTGGCCCGACGTGGAGGAGACCGGGGCCACCCTGGACGAGAACGCGTTGCTGAAGGCACGAGCGGTGGCGGACGCCACTGGGCTGCCGGCGCTGGCCGACGACACCGGCCTCGAGGTGGAGGCGCTCGGCGGCGCCCCCGGGGTCAACACCGCGAGGTTCGCCGGACCACAGGCGAGCTACGAGGACAACGTCCGCGAGCTGCTCAGGGCCTTGGGTGGCACCGACCAGCGGGTTGCCCGATTCCGGACGGTGATGGCACTGGTCGACCCGGCCGGTTCCACCCTGCTGGCCGAGGGGGTGCTGGAGGGCAACATCACCACCTCGCCCCGCGGGGACGGAGGGTTCGGCTACGACCCCGTGTTCGAGGTCGAGGGCCGCACTCTGGCCGAGCTCGATCCAGACGCCAAGAATCGCCTCAGCCACCGGGCGCGCGCCCTGCGGGCCCTGGCCGAGCGGCTCCAGGGCTGAGGCCCGTCAGATGCCCTGAGCCCGGGCCGTGTGGGCGCCTGCTCCGGGGAGGAGCAGATCGAGCTGGTACATGCGGACGCCGGCCCGTACGGCCAACACGGTCGCCACCAGGTTGATGGTGAAGTGCCACCACACCCGGGTTCCGCCCAGGACCGCCCCTTCCAAGGCGCCGAACAAGGTCGAGAAGCCCAGCGCCCTCCCCGCCACCAGGTAGGTGCCGGTCAAGAGCAGGTGTTCGAAGACGTGGAACCCCTGGACCCACAGGGCGCCGGCCAGGGCCGGTACGTCCCGGAGGCGGGCGCCGTAGCCGTACACCAGGTTGCACAACGCCACCAAGCCGGCGAAGAAGATGACGTTGCCGATGAGATGTAGCAGTTCGGTGCCAGTTCCGGGGTTGCCGCCGAAGGCGAGCATGTCCCGGCCCGCCGCCGCCCACGGGGTCAGCCAGGGTGGCTGGCTGGTGTGCCCCATCCAGTAGCCGGCCTGGAGCGTGTGCTCCAGGAAGTGCACCACCTGGAAGGTGAGTCCCCCCACCCCTACGTACTGCGCCACGCGCAACGCGCGCGCACCCGTCATCCCCATCATGGCTCCTCCCGCCCTCTCGCCGTCCGTTTCCCTCGCCCCCTGGGCTGGCGCCTCCCCACGGTGGCTGCGTCCTACCGTGTCGGCCGCCGGCCCAAGCGAGCCGAGACGACATTGTCACAAATAGGACAGTTCCGAACCTATCACCGAGAGGGCCCCGAGTCGATACGGTGGGCGCCGTAATCTCGTTAGGTTGATCGGTACGCGAGAGGAGAGCGATGAGCGAAGCCGAGGTTCTGAGCGGCCTGCCCTGGCTGGCGGGTCTGGAGAGCTCGGAGCTGCAGGCGCTGCTCGACCGCTCCCGCCGCCTTCCGGTACCGGCCGGCGACACCCTGCTCGAGCAGGCAAGCCCGGGTGACGCCATGTATGTCGTCCTGGATGGCAGCTTCGAGGTGACCCGGTCGACCGGAGACCAGTCGGTGTTCATCGCCACGGTCGGAGGAGGCGAGGTCCTGGGAGAGATGTCGCTGCTCTCCAACACCCCTCGCTCGGCCAACGCCCGCGCCCTGGTCGACAGCGAGGTGCTGGAGATCACCGCCGACGAGTTCGCCGGTCTCCTCGCCCGACCGGGGGCGGTGCAGGCCATTCTCGGGCAGGTGGTGGCCCGTTTCCGGTCGCTCGAGATGGCGGTACGGGGAGCCGAGAAACTCGCTGCCCTGGGGACGCTCTCGGCGGGGCTGATGCACGAGCTCAACAACCCGTCGGCCGCCGTCACCCGCAGTGCCCAGCAGCTGGCCGACTCCCTGGCCGAGTTCGAGCAGGCAACCCGCCGGGTGGCCGAGGCGGGGGTGGCGTTCCCGGCCGTACCCTCCAGCGACGAGGGGATGCTGGGGGCGCTGGAGCGCTCCGACCGACAAGAGGCGTTGGAGGGGTGGCTGACCAGCCGGGGCGTCGGAGAACCCTGGCAGCTGGCGCCGGTGTTGGTGGCAGGAGGATGGACGGCCGATCGCCTGCAGGCGGCGATCGGCGACACCGAGGCCACCTCTGATCTGGTCCGGTGGCTGGCGTTGGGTTCAGCGTTGCGCGACCTGAGCAAGGAGATCAAGACCGGGGCCGAGCGGATCTCCGAGTTGATCAGGGCGGTGCGGGGTTACTCCTACATGGATGCCGCCCCGGTCGGCGACGTCGACATCCAGGCCGGGATCGAGGACACCCTCGTCATGTTGCGCCACAAGTTCCCCGACGAGAAGTCGGTGCGGCGCGAGTTCGCCGACCACCTGCCCAAGGTGGAGGCGTACGGCGGGGAGCTGAACCAGGTATGGACCAATCTCATCGACAACGCCCTCGACGCGTGCGGGGAGGGCGGAGAGATCGTGGTGCGCACCGGCCGCGAGGGGGAAGCGGTGTGGGTGGAGGTCGCCAACACCGGTCCTCCCATTACCCCCGATGCGGCCCGGCGGATCTTCGAGCCCTTCTACACCACCAAACCACAGGGAAAGGGAACGGGGCTGGGTCTGCACATCACCCGGACCATCGTGTCGAAACACGGAGGGGAGCTCCGATTCTGGTCGGAAGACGGGGTCACGACCTTTCGGGTGACGCTCCCCCTTCGCTTGCCCCAGCGGGCCGGCTGAGGAGGTGGGTGCGGGCGGTGGGACTCGAACCCACATCGGGCTTGCGCCCACCAGATCCTAAGTCTGGCGCCTGTGCCAGTTCGGCTACGCCCGCCTCGGGTCGATGACGGCCGTCGGGGCGGAGGGTGGGTCGCCAGGGACTCGAACCCTGAACCTGCGGATTAAGAGTCCGTTGCTCTGCCAGGTTGAGCTAGAGGCCCGCCAGAGCTTATCAACGTGCTCCTTCCGCCCTCACGTCCTGCGCCGGTACCGTGCGA
>JBFGJL010000088.1:0-6491 GCA_041577235.1 Acidimicrobiia bacterium
CAGTCGGCGCTCGACGGCATCCTCCGAGCCACCAACATCCTCCTCGCCGGCGCCACGGTGGTAGTGGTCGGCTACGGGGACTGCGGCCGGGGAGTGGCCGACCGGGCGGACGGCATGGGGGCCAAGGTGGTGGTGGTGGAGGTCGACCCGGTGCGGGCGTTGGAGGCGGCGATGGACGGACACGAGGTCCTCACCGCCGACGACGCCGCTCGCCGCGGGGACGTGTTCGTCACCGTCACCGGCAACAAACACGTGCTGCGCCGCCGGCATTTCGACCTGATGAAGGACGGAGCGATCCTGGCCAACGCCGGCCATTTCGACGTCGAGCTGGATCTGGCGGCCCTGGCCGACATGGCGGCCGACCGCAACCCGGTGCGGGACAACCTCGAGGAGTTCCGGCTGGCCGACGGCCGCCGGCTGCTGCTCGCCGCCGAGGGCAGGCTGGTCAACCTCGGGGCAGCCGAAGGGCATCCGGCCGACGTGATGGACATGTCGTTCAGCAATCAGGCCCTCGCCGCCGAATGGCTGGTGCTCAACGCCGGCAAGCTGGAGCCGGCCATCTACACCCTCCCGGCCTCGGTCGATGCCCAGGTGGCCCGGATCAAGCTGGGCCACCTGGGGTGCGGTCTGGAAGAGCTGACCCCAGAACAGCGGGACTACCTGGCCGGCTGGCAAGAGGGAACCTGAGACGCGTCGTAGGCCGCACGTAGCGTGGCGCCATGCCATGTGTGGCGTGCCGACGATGGGCGCCGGAGCCGCTGTGCGGTTCCTGTCGCTCGGCGCTCCGCCCGGCAGTACCGCGCCGACTCGCCTCGGGGGTGGTGGTCGCCTCCTCCTACCAACACACCGGCCCCGCCCGCCTGATGGTGCACCGTCTCAAGTACGAGGCGATCGAGCCGGTGGCGGTCCTGCTGGCCCGGTCGATGCGGCCACTGCTCCCCACCGCCGCCGCCGGTCTGGTTCCGGTGCCGCGGCGGGTCGTGCGAACCTGGCGGTACGGCATCGACCAGGGAATGGCGCTGGCCGTCGCCCTCTCCCACGAGACCGGGCTGCCGGTCGTCCCGGCATTGCGCGCCCCCCTGCTGGCACCTCGCCACGCCGGCCGGTCGCGGGGGCGGCGACCTCCGCCTCGGTTCGGCGCCAACGCCCCGGTCGACCGGGGAGCGGTTCTGGTCGACGATGTGCTCACGACCGGTTCGACCCTGGCGGCGGCGCAACGGGCCACCGGGGGAGCGATTCGGTGGGCGGTGACCGCAACGGCTGTACACGAGGTGACTAGTCTCCATCCCGACCCGGGCAGGCCAATCCCCCGGTGAGCACGAGGAGGTCACGGTTGGAGGTCAACGTCCACGCCAGGAACGTGCAGTTGAACGGGGAGTACAAGGAGGCGGCGCGGAGCAAGATCTCCCACGCCGCTCGCTTCTTCGACAACACCGGCGATGCCGATGTCGAGGTCAGTGAGGAGCCCAACCCCCGCAGGGCCGACCAGAGGTATCGGGTGGAGATCACCACCCGGGCGGCCGGCCAGACCGTCAGGGTGGAGGCCGCCTCCGCCACCGCCGAGTCGGCCCTCGATCTGGCCGTGGACCGCTTCGGCAAGCAGTTGCGGCGGATGAAGGAGCGGCTGGTCAAGCGATCCCGCAACCACCGGCCGCCGCCGGTGACGGCCATCGACAGCCCGCTCGACCAGGACGAGGACGAGCGGATTCCCAACATCGTCAAGGTGAAGCAGTTCGTCATGAAGCCGATGACCCCGGAGGAAGCCATCCTCCAGATGGATCTGCTGGGTCACGGGTTCTTCTTCTTCCACAACGCCGAGAGCGATCTGCCCAGCGTGCTGTACCGGCGCCGCGACGGCGACTACGGCCTGATCGAGCCGGCATGACCCGAGTCCTGGTCGTCGACGACGCCCCCCTCTTCCAGGCCGGCATGGCGGCCGCCTTCCGCGACGAGGGTTTCGAAGTCGTGGGGCAGGCGGCCGACGCCATGTCGGCGGTTTCGATGGCTCGCGACCACCGTCCCGACCTGGTCGTGCTGGATGTGCTGATGCCGGGCATCTCCGGGCTGGAGGTGGTCGACAAGATCCTCTCGGCCGCTCCCGGCTGTCAGGTGGTGCTGCTCACCTCCAGCAGCTCGGTGGAGGACATGCTCGACTCGATCAAGTCGGGGGCACGGGGTTACATCCTCAAGGACACCGCCATGGACGAGCTGGTGGCGGCGGTGCGTACGGTGGTCGAGGGTGGGGCCTTCGTGTCTCCGGCCATGGCCGGCAAGCTGTTCGATGCGGTCTCGCAGTTGCTCAGGCACCGCGACGTCGTCTCCAGTCGCAAGCCCAGCCTGACCGGAAGGGAGATCGAGGTCCTGCGCTACGTCGCCGATGGCCTCACCAGCCGTGAGATCGGCGAGAAGCTGTACATCTCCGAGAACACCGTCAAGAATCACGTGAGGAACATCCTCGACAAGTTGGGACTGAGCTCGCGTAGTGAGGCGGTGATGTACGCGGTGCGTGAGCATTTGATCGAAATCGACTGATGACCGAAGGGGTCACGCCCGAGCATTCCATCGTCGAGGCGCTTGGTATTGCCTGGGGCGTGCACAGCCTCTACCCCGATCCCGAGCGGCAGCCCGCCTTCCAGCGAGCGGTGGCGGCCCTCCAGCTGGCCTCGACCGAGCCTGTCGCACTCGAGATCGGCGTGCACGGATTCGCCCGGCAGGGCGAGCCGATCACCTCCGAGCGGGAGGGGGCCGAGCGGCTCGGCCGCCGTTGCTTCATCCACAACCTCGAGCTGCTCCGCATCACCCAACCCGCTAACGAATCAGACGTCGTCCGGTTGTTCAACACGCTCGCCAAAGACGAGGAGACCGTACGGTCGGCGGGAGGGGTCGAGGCGGCGCTCATCCGTGACGGCGTGAGCGCGTTCTCGGTGGTGCAGCGCTCCCTGCTGAGAGAGACCGGCGACCAGGTCGAGCCCATCGAGCGGGAGGGGCCGGTGGCGGCGGTGCTGGCGATGGCGACCGATCCGGCCAGCCTCGCCGCCCAACTGGTGGAAGAGGCAGGCGAGGACCCGGAGGCGGTCGCCACCCTCTTCGAGAGCCGCTACAACGAGGTGCTCGGACGCGTGGCGGCAGACGACATCACCGGGCGGGAGGAGGTGGTTCGCGCCTTCGTCGAGGCCTTCTTCTACCTTCCCGACGACGCCCAGCTCGCCACCTTCCGCCTGTTCCTCGGATCGCAGGAGCGAGAACCCGACCGGGTCTTCCTCGATCAGTTCGCCGGCCACGAGCTCGCCAAGATGGCCCCCAAACTCGACACGGCCGGCCTCTCGCTGCTGCTGGACTACGCCCGTCTCGCCACCGATCAGGCCGACAAGCGCCCCGACGAGCTGATGGCCCTGTTGCAGTCGCCCGAGGCCCTGGAGTCGGCCCGCCAGGTGGTGGCGGCCACGATGCAGGAGAAGGTGGGGGAAGGGCCGCGTGCCACCACCGAAGGTGCGCGGCCGTTCGGGGTCATCGAGTCCCAGATCCCCGATCCGCGCCACTTCTTCTATGACGCTCTCGAGGTCTTCCGGGGTCTGCTCCACGTTGAGGAGCGCGACCAGCGCTTCGGGAGGTTGCTTCGCATCTGGACCGGAAAGGTGGGGGCGGCGGTGCGCCGTCGTGAGTTCCGCCGGGCCGAATTGTGGCTCCGGGCCGTCACCGACACCCCTACCTACCCGGAGGCGCGATCCCGTGAGATCGGCGCCGCCATGCAGCAGCTCGCCTCCTCCGAGATCATGGAGCTGGTGGTGGCGGCCGCCACCGCCAGCAAGGACAACACCCCGGCCGTTCGGTTGCTCGAATCGCTCGGTCCCCGGGCGGTGGGGGTGTTGATCGACTTGCTGGCCGAAGAGGAGGGGGCGGCCCGCCGCCGGACCCTGATCGACGTGCTGGCCCGGGTGGCGACCCGGGATCCCGCTCCGGTGGTGCAGAGGCTCGACGATCCCCGCTGGTACGTCGTGCGCAATCTGGTGCTCGTGCTGGGCAAGACGGGCAACAGTGCCGCCGCCGGACCGATCGCCGATCTCCTGAACCACGAGGACCACCGGGTGCGGGTGGAGGCGTTGCGCGCCACCACTGCGCTCAGCAAGGATCTGCCGGTCGACGCCATCACCGCCGGGCTGTCCGATCCGCATGAGACGGTGCGTCACGCCGCCATAGGTATCCTGGCCGGGCGGGAGGAGGAGCCGGCCCGGGCGGCGTTGGCGGCGACGTTGAGCGGCGGCCGGGTCGACGTAGGAGATCGTTTGCGAATCATCAGGGCATTGGCGGACAATCCGGGAGAGACGGGGCGGAGGGCGTTGGAACGGGTGGCCGCAGCCCGGTTCGTGTTCACCTCGGCGGGTCGGCAGGTGCGGGAAGCCGCCCGGGAAGCCCTGCGGAAGAGCACGCCGTGAGCGAGCGCGCCGCCCGCTACCTGCTGAACAGCCTCAGGAGCGCCGTCCGGCAGATCGGGCTGTATCCGGCCGGGCATCCCGCCGCGGCAGAGATGCTCCGCACCGCCAAAGCCGCCGCCGACGACCTCGCCCGGGAGGTGGGCGGAGAGGCGGTGCTCAGCCTGCTGGTCGATTCGATCTACCTGGGGCGGGAGGTCCTCCCCCACGCCTCCCTCGAATTCAACGGGCTCCTGCGGGAGATGCAAGGGAGGGGGATCGAGTCTGTCACCTTCCTGGCCCCGGTGGCCGAAGGCGACATCGCCGAGCTGGCGTCGTTCATCTCCGGACTGAGCGGGGACTATCCGGCCGAGGGAACGATTCGCCTCAACGAGGGCATCTTCTCGATGGCCGAGCTCGAGGAGGACCGCGCCTACGCCGGCCTGCGGCGCTCCTACGCCCGCTCGTTGGACGTGCTGCGGGGGATCGCCCTGGCCGCCTCGGTGGACCAGGAGTTCGACCTGTCGGGGGCGGCGTGGGCGGTGGAGCAGCTCGTCGAACAGACCATCGCCCAGCCGTCGGCGGCGCTGCTGCTGTCCAACCTGAAGAGCCACGACGAGTACACCTTCTACCACTCGGTCAACGTCTGCGTCCTGTCGTTGGCCCTGGGCCGGCTGGTCGGGCTGGATCGGGACCAGCTCGGGTTGTTGGGCATCGGCGCCCTCCTCCACGACATCGGCAAGGTGTCGGTCACCGCTTCGACCCTCCAGCATCCCGGCCGGCTCGACAACACCCAGTGGTCCGAGATCAAGATGCATCCCCTGGAGGGGGCTGAGTCGGTCATGGCGGCCGCCGGTCCGGCCCAGGAGGTGGCGGCGGTGGTGGCCTTCGAGCACCACGCCCGCTTCGACCAGTCGGGATATCCCAAGGTCGGATACCGTCGCGAGCTCCATTTCTTCAGCCGGCTGGTGGCGACGATCGACACGTACGACGCCATCACCACCCGGCGCTCCTATCGGCGGGCGGAAACTCCCAACCGGGGGCTACGGGTCCTGCAGAAAGGGTCGGGCACCATGTACGACCCCGACTTCGTCAAGGCCTTCATCGCCATGATGGGGGTCTATCCGCCCGGCTCGCTGCTCGAGCTGGAGGGAGGCGAGGTGGTGTTGGTCACCCAACAGCGGGAAGGCCGGGAGACGCCGGACGTCGTCACCGTGCGGTCGGTCGACGGCACGATCCTCGACCGTCCCGAGCCCTCAACCCTGGAGGGACGCCTGATCATCGACCAGGTCACACCCGAGCACATCGGGGTGGAGCCGGCCGGGCTGCTGGAACAGGTGGGGATCACCGACCCGGATTGACCCTGCTGGGAGAGCGGCCGGACCCCGATAAGATGATGGCCCATGTCCATCTTCACCAAGGTCCTCCGGGCGGGCGAGGGCCGCACCATGAAGGAGTTGGAGCGACTCGCGGTCGCCGTCAACGCCCTCGAACCGGAGATCGAGCGCCTCGACGACCAGGCGCTGGCGGCCAAGACCGGCGAGTTCCGGCGCCGGCTCGAAGCGGGCGAGACGCTCGACGACCTGGAGGTGGAGGCCTTCGCGGTCGTGCGAGAGGTGGCCCGCAGAGTGCTGGGCCAGCGCCACTACGACGTCCAGGTGGTCGGTGCCGGGGCCCTGCACCGCGGCATGATCGCCGAGATGCGAACCGGTGAGGGCAAGACCCTGGTCTCCACCATGCCGGTGTACCTCAATGCCCTGCAGGGTTGGGGCGTGCACGTGGTGACGGTCAACGACTACCTGGCGGCTCGGGACGCCGACTGGATGGGAAGCATCCACCGCTTTCTCGGCCTGACGGTGGGCCTGATCCAGGCCGGTGACGTCCCCTCCCAGCGGACACCCCAATACGCGGCCGACGTCACCTACGGCACCAACAACGAGTTCGGCTTCGACTACCTACGGGACAACATGGCCATGTTGCCGGAGAACATGGTGCAACGGGGCCACCGCTACGCGATCGTCGACGAGGTCGACTCGATCCTCATCGACGAGGCCCGCACTCCGCTCATCATCAGTGGCCGGG
>JBFGJL010000089.1:0-6491 GCA_041577235.1 Acidimicrobiia bacterium
GAAGAGGAGGACGAGCGGGACGATCAGCCGGGTGACGAGCAGGAACGGGAAGAGCTGGAGCTGATCAGTTCGGTCCTGGAGTTCTCCGAGACGCTGGTGCGGGAGGTGATGGTGCCCCGGACCGACATGGTGGCGGTCGACCGGCGGGCCACCAGTGACGACGTCCTCCAGCTGATCGTCAGCAAGGGTTACTCCCGTATCCCCGTGCTGGGAGACGGAGCCGACGACGTGGTGGGGATCTGTTATGCCAAGGACGTGCTGGCGTTGGTGGACCGAGGGGAAGGGCCGCGGCCCGTCACGTCCTTCATGCGGGTGGCCGACTTCGTCCCGGAGACGAAGCGGGTCTCCGACTTGTTGAGAGACATCCAGGCCACCAAGTCCCACATGGCGATCGTGGTAGACGAGTTCGGGGGGACGGCTGGGCTGGTCACTCTCGAGGACCTGTTGGAGGAGCTGGTGGGGGAGATCGTCGATGAGTACGACACCGAGGCGCCGCTGGTCGTTGCCCACGACGGCGGTGGCTGGCTGGTGGACGGCCGGCTTCCGGTGGAAGAGCTGAGCGAGCTGTTGGGGGAGCCGCTCCCGTCCGAGGAGTGGGACACGGTTGGGGGGCTGGTGCTGGGCCTGGCCGGGCGGGTTCCCCGCGAAGGAGAGACCTTCCAGCATGAGGGCACCTCCATCACCGCCCTTCGAGTGCAGGGCCGACGGGTCGCCCAGGTCCGGGTCGAGCGACACAACGGTGCGACCGCGCCCGACTCGTGAGATCGGGATTCGTTCCGGTGGTGGGTCGGCCCAATGTGGGCAAGTCCACCCTGGTCAACGCCCTGGTGGGTCGGAAGGTGGCCATCACCTCCAGCCGTCCCCAAACGACCCGCAACACCATTCGGGGGGTACTCACCCAGCAGCCCGGTGCGCGGGACGGCGGCCACCAGATCGTGTTCGTCGACACCCCGGGCTTGCATCGGCCCCGCACCGCCCTGGGGGAGCGGCTGAACGCCATGGTGGGGGGCACCCTGACCGACGCCGACGTGGTGGCACTGGTGGTGGATGCCACACAGGAGATCGGACCGGGCGATCGCCGCATCGCCGAGCGCCTGCAGGGGCTGGAAACGCCGGTGGTGGTGGCCGTCACCAAAATCGACCGGGCTCGGCCCGAACAGCTGGCCGTCCGACTGGCCGAGGCCGGAGAGTGGGACTTCGACGCCTACGTTCCGGTCAGCGGTCTCAGCGGGGAGGGGCTCCCGGCGCTACGCGCCGAGCTGGTAGCCCGCCTGCCCGAAGGCCCCCTCTACTTCCCGCCCGACGCGGTCACCGACCAGCCCGAGCCGGTGGTGATCGCGGAGATCGTGCGGGAGAAGTTCCTGGAGCGGCTGCGCGACGAGATGCCCCATTCCCTGGTGGTGCTGGTGCGCGAGGTCGAGGAGCGGGCCGACGGGCTGCTGGCCGTCACCGGCTCGGTGGTGGTCGAGCGCTCATCCCAGAAGGGCATCGTCATCGGCCGAGGGGGCCGCATGCTGAGAGCGGCGGGCGAGGAGGCCCGCCGGGAGCTGGAATCCCTGTTCGGAACTCGGGTCTACCTCGACCTGCGGGTTCGGGTCGAGAAGGATTGGCAGCGCCGGCCGGAGCTACTCGATCGGCTGGGCTTCCGGACGTGACGGCCGCCGCGGTGGCCCGGCTGGCCGGGGACGAGCAGCTCGCCGAGGCGGCGCTGGCGGTGGCCCGCTTCGTCCGACCTGACCTGGACATGAACGCTCACCTCTCCCGACTGGATGGCATGGCTGCACGGGTGGACGGCTCCGACCATCTCGCCCTCCGTCGAATCGTGTCCATCGCCGAGGGGTACGGAGGCAACGTCGACGACTACTACGACCCGGCCAACTCTCTCCTCGACCAGGTGCTCGCCACCCGCCGGGGTCTGCCCCTCACCCTCTCGATCATCTGGATGGAGGTGGGCCGGCGGGCCGGGATTCCGGTCGAAGGGGTGGCCCTGCCCGGCCATTTCCTGGTGTTCGCGTCGGGTCAGCTGGTCGATCCGTTCCACGGGGGGGAGGCGATCGGCCGCGAGGAGGCGGCGGCCCTGGTAGCCGCCGCGCTGGGCGGCCCCCCTCGGCTCGACCCCTCCTGGCTGGAGCCGGTGATCAGCACCGCCATCATCCGGCGGCTGCTCGCCAACCTGGAGCACGCCTACCACCGGCGCCACGAGCATGCTCACGACCCGTGGATCGCCGACTGCCGCCGAGCGTTGGGGAGCCCGCCACCGGAGTGAAGCGGCCGCAGGCCGGAAGGCCCCCGCCTCCGGGGCGACCTCGATCAGGCGGGGAGGGCTTCGATCGCCGCCGCCAGATCGGTGTCGCGGACGGTCAGACCGCCCTCGCTGTGGGTGCTGAGCCGCAGCGTCACCCGATTCCAGCGAAGGTCGAGATCGGGGTGGTGGTTGGCTCGCTCGGCCAGCAGTGCCACCTTGTTCACGAACCCCATCGCCTCGACGAAATCGGCGAAGGTGTAGGTCTTGGTGATCGTCTCGCCCTCCAGCTCCCAGCCCGGACAGGAAGCGAGGAACTCTTGGCGGGCGGCCGTACCCAGCAGTGCCATCGGGCCAGTCTGGCACATCGACCGGTGGCCGAGGAAAGGGCGGGGGCGGGGCCTGGGGGCCGGTACCATGGCTGGCCCCCATGGCGCTCCGCTCCGACCAAGGCATCGTCCTCCGTGGATATCCGTTCGGTGAAGCCGACCGGGTGGTCGTCATCCTCAGCCCCAATCATGGGAAGCTGCGCACGGTGGCCAAGGGAGTGCGAAAGACCAAGAGCCGTTTCGCCGGTCGCCTGGAGCCCTTCACCCACGTCGACCTGGTGCTCTACGAGGGTCGCAACCTCGACACGATCACCCAGGCATCGGTCATCGAGGTCTATCCCCACATCCGGTCGGATCTCGATTCGGTCCTGGCCGCCGGCACCATGGTGGAGGTGGTCGACGCGGTCGCCCAGGAAGGGGAGCCTTCCGCCCGCCTCTTCCTGTTGCTGCAGCGGGGGCTGCGAACCTTGGACCGGCTGGGGGCGTCTCCCGACCTCGTCACCTCCTATCTGCTCAAGCTGGCCGACGTGATCGGCCTGGCACCGGCCCTCGATCGGTGTGCCCTGTGCGGACGGCCCGACGGCCTGCTGCGCTTCAGCTTCGGGGCCGGGGGGGCGGTGTGTGATACCTGCCGGACGGAGGGGGCCTTCCGGCTGCGGGCAGGACTCACCGGCTACCTCGCCCACCTGGCGGCGGCCGACCTGGACCAGCTGCCGCCGGCCGACCCGGCGCTGTCCCCCGAGGCGATGGGGGTGACGAGGCGGTTCGTCGAATACCACCTCGACCGGCGCCTGGGCAGCCTGGCGGTGCTCGGTGACTGAGACCGGAGCGGATCTCGAACCGACCCGGATCCCCACCCACGTCGGCCTCATCCTCGACGGCAACGGGCGTTGGGCCCAGCAACGAGGTCTGCCCCGCACCGCCGGCCACGCCGCCGGCGAGGCGGCTCTCCTCGACGTGATCGAAGGGGCGCAGGAGCTGGGCATCGCTTGGTTGACCGCCTACACGTTCTCGACCGAGAACTGGACCCGCGATCCGGAGGAGGTCGAGTTCCTGATGTTCTTCAACGAGGATCTGCTCCTGCGCCGGCGCGACCACCTCCACCAGCAGGGAATGAGGTTGCTGTTTGCGGGTGAGCTGGACGATCCCCGCATCCCGGCCCAGAATCGGCGGCGGATGGCCGAGACCGAGGAGCTGACCGCGGCCAACACCGGCATGAACATGGTCTTCGCCTTCAACTACGGGGGCCGGCCCGAGCTGGTGCGGGCAGCCCGGCGGCTGGCGGCGGCGGTGGTGGACGGAGAGCTGGCGGTCGAGGACATCGACGCGGAGGCGCTGGCCGCCCGGCTGGCGGTGGCCGACATGCCCGACGCCGATCTGATCATCCGCTCGTCGGGTGAGCAGCGGTTGAGCAACTTCCTGCTGTGGCACGCGGCCTACGCCGAGTTGATCTTCTCGCCCAAGCTGTGGCCCGACTTCACTCGGGTGGATCTGCGGGAGGCGGTGATCGAGTTCCAGCACCGGGCACGCCGCTTCGGTCGGGCCTGAGAGCCGGGCGGGGGCGCCCTATCATCCCGGGATCGCCATGCAAGAGTCGCCATGACCGTATCGCTCGACACCATCGTCAACCTCTCCAAGCGGCGCGGGTTCGTGTTTCCCGCGTCGGAGATCTATGGCGGCCTCCGCTCCGCCTACGACTACGGGCCGCTGGGGGTGGAGCTGCTTCGCAACGTGAGAGATCAATGGTGGAAGACGATGGTGCAGTCGCGGGCCGATGTCGTGGGGCTCGACTCGGCGATCCTCCAGGCGCCGGACGTGTGGGTGGCCTCCGGCCACGTCGCCTCCTTCACCGACCCGCTGGTGGAGTGCTCCAATTGCAACAACCGGTTCCGGCTCGACAAGCTGACCGACCCCGATCTCTGCCCCAACTGCGGACAGCGGGGCACCTTCGGCGAGCCCCGCATGTTCAGCCTCATGTTCAAGACCTTCATGGGTCCGGTGGAGGACGAGGCGGCCGCCGTCTACCTCCGGCCGGAGACCGCGCAGGGCATCTTCATCAACTACGAGAGTGTGCGGCGAGCATCCCGCCTCCGCCTGCCGTTCGGTATCGCCCAGCTGGGGAAGTCATTCCGCAACGAGATCACCCCCGGACAGTTCGTCTTCCGCACCCGCGAGTTCGAACAGATGGAGATGGAGTTCTTCTGCCGGCCGGAGGCGGCCGACGACTGGTTCGACTATTGGGTGCGGGAGCGCCACGCCTGGTACCTGGACCTGGGCATGCGGGAGGAGAACCTACGGATCCGGCCGCACGGCCGGGAGGAGCTGGCCCATTACGCCGCCACCTGCTCCGACCTCGAGTACCGCTTCCCCTGGGGATGGGACGAGCTGGAAGGGATCGCCAACCGGACCGACTACGACCTCAAGGCCCACACCCAGCACAGCGGGGTCGATCTGCGCTACTTCGACGAGACGGCCGACGAGCGGTTCTTTCCCTATGTGATCGAACCGGCGGCCGGCTCCACCCGGGCCACCTTCGCCTTCCTGATGGACGCCTACCACGAGGAGGAGGTGCGGGGCGAGCGGCGAGTGGTCCTCCGGCTCGACCGTCGGCTCGCCCCCTACAAGGTGGCGGTTCTGCCCCTGTCCAAGAAGCCGGAGCTGATCGCCGAGGCGGAGAAGCTGGCCGAGCTGCTCCGGCCCCACTTCATGGTCGAGTACGACGAGACCCAATCGATCGGCCGGCGCTACCGCCGTCAAGACGAGATCGGCACCCCCTACTGCGTGACCTTCGACTTCGACTCGCTGGAGGACCGGGCGGTGACCGTGCGGGACCGGGACAGCATGGAACAGGACCGGGTGTCGATCGACCGGCTGGGGGCATATCTGACCGAGCGTCTCGTCGGCGGCAACCGTTGACGTCGCCGGGGTGGGCCACTAGCGTCCGCCCCACCTGGAAACGGTTCCAACCAGGCAGTTCGAAGGAGGGGCATGGCCACGATCTTCGATGTCGCCGAGAAGGCCGGGGTGGGGGTCGGCACCGTCTCCAGAGTCTTGAACGGTAGCCCTCTCGTCAGCAAGGACACTCGCGCCAGGGTGCAGGCCGTCATCGACGAACTCGACTACGAGCCCTCCACGCTGGCCCGTGGCTTGTCCTCCGGTCGGTCGACCACGGTGGCGGTGGTGGCTCCGTTCTTCACCCGGCCGTCGGTCGTGGAGCGTCTGCGGGGCGTGGTCGAGGTGCTCTCCGAGACCGACTACGACGTGGTGTTGTTCAACGTCGAGACCGTCGATCAGCGCGATCGGCGCTTCCGCACCCTCTCCCAGCGGGGCCGGGCGGCCGGCACGGTCGTCATCTCTCTCCAGCCATCCGAAGCGGCCCTGGACCGGCTGCAGGGTCGCGAGGTACCGGCCGTGTTCATCGATCGGGAGATCGAGGGCTACCCCCACCTGGTGATCGATGACATCGCCGGGGGCCGGCTGGCCACCCGCCATCTGCTCGATCTCGGTCATCGGCGAGTGGCCTTCGTCGGAGACGTCGACGACAGCGACTTCGAGTTCGTGGCGGGGGCGCGGAGGCTGGAGGGCTATCGACAGGCGATGGCTCAGGCCGGCCAGGAACTCGATCCCGCCCTGGTGCGGCTGGGTCCGCACGGCCGGGAGGTGGCCCATCAGCTGACCCGGGAGCTGCTCGACCTGGACGAACCCCCGACCGCCATCTTCGCCGTGTCCGACACCCAGGCGTTGGGGGTGTTGGAGGCGGCCCGGGCGGCCGGGGTGGAGGTTCCGGGCCACCTGTCGGTGATCGGCTACGACGACATCGAAACCTCGGCCTACGTCGGATTGACGACGGTGCGGCAGCCGCTGTACGAGTCGGGGGTGAGAGGTACCAGGAAGCTGCTGGACCTGCTGGCGGGCCGGGA
>JBFGJL010000090.1:0-6485 GCA_041577235.1 Acidimicrobiia bacterium
CGGCAAGGCCCTGGGCGGGGAGTTGGGGGAGCTGGTGGACGGGTCGGACGGGCTGATCGAGTCGGTCCAGATCGAGGGCAACGTCCACGGCCTCACCACCGTGGTCACCCAGGAGAAGGTGAGGACACTGGTGGTCGAGTGGCTGGCCCGTCGGGTGGCCGACGGCTCGATCAGAGCCGGCGGAGAATGACGCGGAGGACTCTGGGCCGGGTGGCGGGTGGTGTGGCGATGGCCATGATCGCCGCAGCCTGCCGCTCGCCGGTCCCCGGAGATGCCACCAGCGCCCCGTCCACTGCCATCACCCTCCCTGCCGCCACCTCCTCCGTTCCGGCCACCAGCGGCGACCCGACCACAGTCGCTTCCACCACGCCTGAGCTCGCCCAGGGGCCGTTCCGGTGTACCGAGGTGATCGGGTTCTCCCAGACCGGTTCCGACAACCCCCTGGGAGGAGGATGGTTCACGGAGGGGCGCTTCGAGCAGCAACCCGGCATCGACGACGATCGCTGGCAGCTGCGATGGTTGAGCGGCTCCGGGATGACCTTCTGGGCGGACCCCGACTTTCGGGGGTGGAAAGACTCCCGGGTCTTCTCGCGCTGCGCAGAGGGCCCGGTCGATCGAGTGGTGTTCCAGATCACCGACCGGTTCCGCACCGTCGAGGAGTGGGCGGCGGCCATCGACTCACTAGTGGGCACTCTCCGCTCCAAGTTCCCGACAGCTCGGATCGACCTCATTCCCATCGTGGGCGGTCCGAACGACGGGCAGTGCCAGTCCTCCGACGGAGGCGTCGTGCACGCCACCCAGATCCACCCGCTGATCGACCAGGCCATTCCGCTGGTGGCCGGGGACGACGTGGCGGCCGGGCCGTCACCCGAGGTCGCCCAGTGCGAACAGTTCCGGGACAAGCCGGGCCACCTGACTCCGGACGGAGCCCGCTTTGCCGCTGCCCAGCTGGCTGCGGCCTACGGCGCCGGCTGACGACGCCGGTCGGCTCAGTCGGGCTGGCGGTGGTCGGTGAAGCGGCGGGCCTTGAGATCGAAGCGCGGGAGCGTCCCGTGCGGAACCGGCAAGACCTTCACCCGCAACCCGAGCGCGTTGCGCAGATCCTTGGCCACCGACGCCGCCACCTCCTCCGGCTTCCCGCCCGAGATCTCGACCCTGATCTCCATGTCGTCCAGCTCGTGGCGGCGATAGACGTCGACCGCGAACTCGCCCACTTCCGGGCTGGTCCGGACGATGTTCTCGATGGCGCTGGGAAACACGTTCACGCCCCGCACGATCAGCACGTCGTCGATCCGGCCGACCACTCCCCCGTCCAGGCGCATGAACGACCGACCGCACTCACACCGATCGTCGGCCAGCTTCACCCGGTCCCCGGTCCGGTAGCGGATGACCGGCATGCCCACCCGGCCGAGGTTGGTCAGCACCAGCTCACCCTCGCGGGCGGCTTCGCCGGTCTCCGGGTCGATCACCTCGGCGATGAACTCGCCCTCGTTGACGTGGACCCCGGCTTGGGCGTGGCACTCGAATCCCCACGCCCCCACCTCGGTGGCACCGGCGTGGTCGAAGCAGCGGCTTCCGAAGGCCTGTTCGATGCGGGCCCGGGTGGAGGGGAGTCCGGCTCCGGGCTCGCCGGCGTGGATCGTGATCTGCAGGTTGGAGGCCTTGAGGTCCAGCCCTTCCACCTCAGCCACCTCGGCCAGATGAAGGGCATAGGTGGGGGTGGACACCAGCACCGAGATGTCGTTCACCACGATCGCCTTCGCCCTCTGCAGGGAGGACATCCCACCACCCGGGATGGCGAGGGCGCCGATCCGCTGGGCGCCTTCGTAGGCGCTCCAGAATCCGATGAAGGGGCCGAACGAGAAGGCATAGAAGATCCGGTCCATCGGGGTCACTCCGGCCGCCCGGTACACCGTCTCCCAGCAGCGGGCCCACCATTCCCAGCTCTCTTTGGTGTCGAGGCACCGGAGCGGCTCCCCGGTGGTGCCGGAGGTCTGATGGATGCGAACGTAGGCGGAGCGCGGAAAGGTGAGGTTGGAACCGTATGGCGGGTTCTCGGCTTGGTCGGCCGACAGCTCCTGCTTGCGAGTGAAGGGCAGCTCCCGGTAGTCGGCCCAGGTCTTGATCCGGTCGGGCCGGCTCAGCCCGGCGCCGCCGAGCTTGTTCCGATAGAAGGCATTGGAGGCCAGCACCCCCGCGAGCATCATCTCCAGCCGCTTGAGCTGGATCTGCTCGAGCGCCTCCCGGCCGAGCGTCTCGATGAACGGGTCGAGGTACAGGTCGGTCATCGTCTCCCTCCACAACGGCGATCGGCCCGAGGGCCCTGGCTCAGTCGACGGCGGGGCCGGGATCGGCGCCCCACGGAAATCTCTCGTTGATCAGCATGATCGGCTTCCCCCCGGAGATGATCCGGTAGGTACGGACCAGGAAGTCGTGGCCGGACGCCCGTCGCACCGCCTCCGGCAGGTCGCTGACGTGTTCCTTCCCGTACCAGAGCACCTCCCTTCGGGTCTCGGCCTGACTGCCCAGCAGGATCTTGCCGACCCCGCCGCCGTCCACGTCGAGAGCCGGCAGCAGGTCGTCCGCGAGGCGCTCGATGGCGATGAGGCTCACCGCGTAGGCGTGGAGTCGGTAGCTGTAGCGGGCCTGCAAGATCACCTGCCGCAGCAGCACGTCGGACCCCGCCGGGAGCTCCAGCCACTCGTGATCCTCTTCCAGCGGCTGGATCGTCTGCCCGATCCTGATCACGTCCACCGGCTCCATGGTGAACGCCTCGATGAACTTGGTGACCGTCCCGTCGATCACCAGCAGGGCCCGCTGGAACGGGCTCAGTGCCCGCAGGTTGACCGGTTGAAGATCGTTCGGCTTGGCGAACTCGGCGATGAACAGATCATGGGTCGGGTCGAACACGTCGGCGTCGTCGGCGCCGGCACCCCGGTCGATCATCATCGCCTCTCCCCCACCAGGCCGGGTAGTTCGCCGGCCAGATAGAGCCGGCGGAAATGACGATGGCGACGCTTGCCGCTGGAGGTCTTGGTGAGCGTCCCCGGCTGCACCAGCACCACCTCGCTGACCGCCAGTCCCAACCGGCCGACCACTTCGTCCCGGACGGCGTCGATCACCTCGTCGGGCGTCTCCGGGCGGCCCTCCCTCAGCTCGGCCACCAGCACCACCCGCTGGGTGCCGGAAGCCGGGTCGTCCACCCCGAAGGCGGCGAAGGAACCCGGCCGGAGGGCGGGAACGGCCAGTAGAGCCGCCTCGAAATCGCTCGGGTCGACCTTGCGTCCCCGCACATTGATCCGCTCCTGCACCCGGCCCACCCAGAACACCTCACGGTCCCGTCGATATCCCAGGTCTCCGGTCAGCAGATAGCCATTGCGGCGGGCGGCGGCGGTGGCCTGCTCGTCCCCCAGGTAGCCGACCATGGCCGAGGGGGTGTCGAGCCCGATCTCTCCCACCATGCCATCGGGAAGGGGTTCCCCCCGTTCGTCGAGGATGGCGGCGTTCATGCGGGGATGGGGCCGGCCCACCCCCACCACGGCCATCGACCGCTCGGACGCCGGGTCCACCACCGTCGCCACCCGCTCCTCTTGGAGAGCGACCGCGTCCACGTACTCGAACACGAAGGTCCCGTCGAGGTCGGAGAACGTGGCACCCCCGATGTTCTCCGCACATCCGAAGTTGGTCTTGAGCGCCTCGGGCCGGACCCCGAACGGCTCGAAGCGCTCCTGGAACGCTCGCATCGTGTCGAGGTGGATCCGCTCCGCCGCGTTCCAGAAACCTCGTACCCGATCGAGCCGCACCCCGTCCAGCTGGTCGTCGCGGACGCGCTGGGCAGCCAGGGCGAACCCGAAGTTGGGCGACCAGGTGGTGGTGGCACCGGTGGCCGAGAGAGCTTGCAGCCACACCGCCGGACGCTTGACGAAGTCATGAGGGCTGAGCATGACCAGCGGTATCCCCAGCGTCAGGCAGAGCAGGAAGTTGTTGACCAACCCCATGTCGTGATAGAGGGGCGTCCAGTTGAGGTAGGTGTCGGTCGGGGAGACGCCCATCGCCTCGGCCATGCCGTCGATCGCCGCCATCACCGCCTCCTGCCGCCACACACACACCCGCGGGAAGCCGGTGGTGCCGGAGGTCAGCTGCATGGCCGCCACCGCCGCGGAGGCCGGAACGAACAGCTCGGGAGCCGAATCGGCTCCCGCGATGTGGCCGAACACGAACCGGGTGCCGGCGTGGTGGGATCGGAGCTGGTCGGCATCGCCCTCGAGGGAGCGATCGGCCATCACCAGCCGCGGCCGGGTCCGCTCGACGATCCCTTCGAGGATCGGCCGCAGACTGGAGTTGGGGCCCTGCAACACGGGTGGGGCGATCAGCAGGGGCACCGCCCCCAGCCACAAAGCCGCCAGCAGCGACACCGCCGCCTCTTCCTCGCTGGGGTACACCATCACCACCCGATCACCGGCGCCCACCCCCTCGTTGGCCAGGGTCCCTGCCTGGCTCGCCGCCAGCCGGTACAACTCGGCCCGGGTCAGCCAGGCCGGCTCCTCGCCCGGGCGGTAGAAGCACAGCGCCTTGCCGCCGGGTGCATCCTCGATGCGGCCGGCCAGCCGGGCCTGGATCGAGTCGCTCCTCAACGGGCACCCCCGTTCGAGCCGGATGACGGCCGGCGAGTCACAGACTCCTGCCCACCGCTCGTGCCAACGGCTGCAAGCTCTCCATCATCGACTCGAACTGGTAGAGGTCGAGGGACTGGGGCCCGTCCGACCACGCCCGGGAAGGCTCGGGATGAACCTCGATGAGCAGACCGTCCGCCCCGGCGGCCACCGCTGCCCGGGACACGGCCGGCACCAGACTCGATTTCCCGGTGGCGTGGCTCGGATCGACCACCACCGGTAAGTGAGTCAGCTCCTTGAGCACCGGGACGGCGTTGATATCCAGCGTGTTGCGGGTGGCGGTCTCGAAGGTTCGGATCCCCCGCTCACACAGGATCACCTGATGGTTGCCGTGCGACATGATGTATTCGGCGCTCAGCAGCAATTCCTCCAGCGTGGCCATCATCCCCCGCTTGAGCAGCACCGGCATCCCCGCTTCCCCGCAGGCATGGAGCAGCGGGAAGTTCTGCATGTTGCGGGTCCCCACCTGCAGCACATCGGCGTACTGGGCCACCAGGCCGACCTGTTCCGGGGCCATGACCTCGGTGACGATGGGCAGGCCGGTCTCCTGCCGGGCCTCGGCCAGCAGCTCCAACCCCGCCTCGGCCATGCCCTGGAAGCTGTAGGGCGACGTCCTCGGTTTGAAGGCTCCTCCCCGCAGCAGCCGGGCGCCGGCCTGGCGGACCGCCCAGGCGGTCTTCATGAGCTGGTCGCGGCCCTCCACCGAGCAGGGACCGGCCATCACCGCCACCTCGGAACCGCCGACGGTGCAGTCCCTCACGGTCACCACCGAGTCCCGCTCGCGGTAGTCGCGCGAGGCCATCCAGAAGGCCCGCCCCATTGGCAACACCGCCTCCACCCCGCGCAGTGTTGCCACCGAGGCCGGGTCGAAGCTGCGCAGGTCGCCGATCACCCCGACCACCGTCACCGCCCCATCTCGAGTGAGGTGGGTCGTGAAGCCCAGGCTGGCCATCCGCCGCACCACGTAGTCGATGTCGGCCTCGGAGGCTCCCGCCGTCATCCGGATGATCACTCTGTGCTCCTCTCGGGCCCTGGCCCCGCGAATCCCCCGGCCGGCCTCAGCCTACCCGGCAGGTATCCCCGGCCGGCTGGGCACCTCGTGGTTACGGAGTGCACGCACACTAACACTCTCCGTGGGAGGGAGTCCCGACGGTGGCGGCGGGCGAAGGCGGGGGAACGGCGGCTCATTCGGTCGGGGCGAGAACTTGCAGCTCTTCGACGGTGAGGACCGCCACCGGTAGCAACCCCAGGCGTTGGAGTGGAGCGATGTTGGGCCGCATGCCTTCCTCGAAGTCCGGCGCCCACCCCTGCGGCTGGGCCCGGGCATCGCGCCACGGGTAGCGGATGCGGGCCTGGGCGTTGGTCCCCTCGTGGAGCCATCCCAGCACGATGTCGAACCGGCGGGATTCCCGGATGGCGTCGTCGATCTCTCGGGTCTCGTCGGCCCGGCCCGCCCGGTGGGCCGACCGCAGGCGACGATTGAGGCTGTCGATGTGCTCCCGCAGGAGCCCGGTGCGGAGCAGGTCGATCTGCTCCCGCGTGCACATGGTGGCGTGGACCAGCACCTGAAAGCTCCCGTCACGACTGGAGAGATGCCACACCTCCGGGCTCCGGTCGGTGAGGGCGACGTGTCGAGCGAAGAACTCGGCTGCGGCCCAGCCGTCGATGACCGTGGCGGGATCGTCGCCCGGCTCGCCCAGCGCCGTGGCGATCTCCTTGGCGAGCTGGCGCCGCAGCGCCGGGGCCACCTCCGCCAGCAACGAGTCGTCCACCAGCGCCCCCACCGTGGCGTGCTCGCGCACCGGGCTGAGC
>JBFGJL010000091.1:0-6433 GCA_041577235.1 Acidimicrobiia bacterium
AACAAGATCTGCTCGATCCCCTGCTTCAGCGTCACCTGCGCCATGCCACAACCCTGGCATCCCCCCATCAACCGGAGGAAGGCGGTGCCCTCCTCCACCCCGACCAGCTCGGCCGCCCCCCCGTGGCCGGCGATGGCCGGATTGACCTGACTCGCCAGCACCTGTTGCACCTGCTCGGCCAGCGGCCCGGTCAGCTCCCCCACCTCAGCGTCGATACGCGGGGAGTGGGGGGTGTTGGGGTTGTTCATGGTGAGACCGGGAGCGGATGGGTCCTCCGACACGTGCAGGCGGGCGCCGGCCAGCTTCTCGACATCGGAGGTCCTGATCAGGATCGGCAGGTCGCCGTAACGCTCGACCCGGTCGTGGGGATCGGCGTCCACCACCGGAACGAAGCTCAGCTCGTAGGCGAACTGGGTGCCGCGAATCCCGGTGACCTCGATGAAGAGCCCCAGCTCGTCGTCGCCGGGCTCCTGCTGGCGGATGGCGAGGATCGAGGCGAGAGCCTCGTCGGTGATCTCGATCGTGTGCTCGTCTGACATGGTTCTGTTCCGTTCATGGTAACCGGCTCCGGTTTGGATGGCCGATCGGCCAAGATGGGGACGCCATGGCCAGAGTGCTGCTGATCCTTCCGACCTCCACTTATCGGGTGGTCGATTTCATGGAGGCAGCGGAGGCGTTGGGGGTGGAGGTGGCGGTGGCGTCCGAGGAGGACCAGGTCCTGGCCGACCAGATGGGCGACCGGTTCCTGCTGGTGGATTGCTCGCGCCCGGAGGCGGCGGCCGCCGAGATCGTCGAGCTCGCCACCACCTCACCGATCGACGCCATCGTCCCGGTGGACGATCAGGGCGTGCTGATGGCGGCCCTGGCTGCCGCCGAGCTGGGTCTGGCCCACAATCCGGCGGATGCGGTGGCCGCCACCCGCAACAAAGCGGTCTTGCGCCGGGTGCTGGAGCGCTCCGAGGTGCCCCAGCCCGCCTTCCGGGTGGTGGGCCGGAAGGACGATCCCGCCGCCGCTGCCAGTGAGCTGGGCGGGCCGGTGGTGGTGAAGCCGCTGTCGTTGTCGGCCAGCCAGGGAGTCATCCGGGTAGACCACGCCGACCAGGTGGGGCCGACCATCGAGCGAGTTCGCCGCATTCTCGCCGCCGCCGGCCACAACCCCAACGAGCCGGTCCTGGTCGAGCAGTTCGTCCCCGGAGAGGAGATTGCAGTCGAGGGACTGCTGAGGGAGGGACGGCTCGAAGTCCTGGCGGTGTTCGACAAGCCCGATCCTCTGGAGGGGCCGTACTTCGAAGAGACGATTCTGGTGACGCCCTCCCGGCTCCATCCGGAGATGCTGGAGGAGGCGGTGGCCGTCTCCCAGCGGGCGGTGACGGCGGTGGGGTTGCGGGAAGGCCCGGTCCACGTCGAGCTGCGCATCACCGCCGGCAGGGTGCGGGTGATCGAGCTCGCCGCCCGGTCGATCGGCGGACTGTGCGGACGGGCACTCCGTTTCGGGCTGCTGGGCACATCGCTCGAGGTGGTGCTGCTGCGACATGCCCTGGGGCTGCCGTCGGCCGGCCTACAGCGAGAGAAGGCGGCGGCCGGAGTCATGATGCTGCCCATCCCGGCGGCCGGAAAGCTGGAGGCCATCGATGGACTCGACCAGGCCCGGGCGGTCCCCGGCGTCACCGAGGTCGACATCACGATCCCCGATGGCCGCTATCTGCTGCCACTGCCCGAGGGTGATCGATACCTCGGCTTCATCTTCGCCCGCGGTCCCGATCCCGCCTCGGTGGAAGCGGCGCTACGGCAGGCCCACGCCCGGCTGACCGTCAGGATTGCCGGCTGAGCTGCCGGCGTTCCCGGCGTGCTCCCCAACGACGGATCCGGGGGCGACGGTGACTGGTGGTCGACCGATCCGACGTCCACGGGGCGTAGGGAGCCATGGTCAGCTCGGCCAGTGCCAGCAGCACCGTGTCGTAGTTCACACGCCATCCGGCGAAATCGGCCCAAGCTCGATCCCGGTCCGGCCGGAGGGGAACGCCGGCCTCGGCCAGGCGCCGACAGGCGTCGTCGAACTCCGCCCTGGTGAGACTGATCGGGTCGTCGGGCCGGGGGTCGGGGTCGAAGACGATGCCGAAGAACGAGCCGATCTGCCGAAGGGCCAGGTAGCCGGCCCGGATGCACAGCGAGGCGCGGGGGTCGGCCGGTCGGTCCAGCACCGACTGGGCCATCGAGGCGGCGTCGAGGATGGTGCCGGCGGCCGTCACCCACGACCGGTCGGCCTGGGGAGAGCGGAAGAATGTCAGGGCGCTGTACGAGGTGTGACTCTCCTCGACGTCGGCGAACCAACTCTCCCAACGACCCCACAGGGTGGGAAGATCGTCCAACCACCCCAGCCGGTGGTACATGGTGAGCATGAACACCGCCGACGGGGGAGAACCTGCTCGCACCTCCAGCAGCGCCACCTCGTTCTCCCGCCGGGAGAAGGCGGCGTAGATGCTGGGAAGGAAGCTGATCATCAGCGCCAGCAAGCCCAACCCCAGCGCCGCCTCCCCGAAGGCGACCAGCTGCTCGCCGAGTCCGCTCACCGGGGCGAAGCCCAGGGTCAGCAACGAAGAGCCGCTCACCAGGAACGCCTCCGACCAGGTCCGGTCGCCCAGCGCCCAGAACATGCACATGCCCCCCACCGTGACCAACGACAGCCAGGCCACCGGTAACAGCAGGAGGCCGACCGGGGCGTAGAGCGCCATCACCCGGTCACGATGTTCGTACGTCCGGCCTTCCCCAGCCAGCAGCCGGAACAGCCAGCCGGTCGACCGGAACACCACCCGTGCCACCACCGACACCGCGCTGCGGGGCAACACCACGGTGCGGATAGCCGACAGCAGGGTCCAAACCACCAGGGTCAGGCCGACCAGGAACACCGAGATCTGTGCGACCGTCATGGGCGGCACGCTAACCGGCAGCGCCGGCTGCGACTTCCCTCCCGGGCAGGGGCGCTGCCAGTATGCCCGCCCATGATCTCGACCCGCGCCGCCGGCATCCTCCTCCACGTCACCAGCCTTCCCGGCCCGGACGGGATCGGGGACGCCGGGCCGGGCGCCCACACCTTCGTCGACGACCTGGCCGAGACCGGCTCGAGCCTGTGGCAGGTCCTGCCCCTCGGGCCCACCGGATACGGCGACTCTCCCTATCAATGCTTCTCGGCCTTTGCCGGGAACCCGCTTCTCGTCAGCGCCGACCTCCTGGCCGACGAGGGTCTGCTGCAGTCCGCCGACCTCGCCGACCGACCCTCCTTGTCGGACGATCGGGTCGACTACGGGCGGGTGATCCCGTGGAAGCTGGAGCTGCTCGATCGCGCCTACCGGCGGCTTCCTGAGCTACCGGACCTGGGGGAGGCGTTCCGCCGGTTCCAGGACGAGCAGCAGAGCTGGCTGCCCGACTTCGCCCTGTTCATGGCGCTCAAAGACGCCCACGGGGGACGCCCCTGGGTGGAGTGGTCGCCTCCGCTGCGAGAGCGCTGGCCCGAAGCGACCGCGGCGGCAACCCAACGCCTGGCCGATGCGATCGATCGCCACCGCTTTCGCCAGTTCGCGTTCTTCCGCCAGTGGGAGCGGCTGCGGGCGAAGGTGGAAGCCAGCGGCATCACCCTGATCGGCGACATCCCCATCTTCGTTGCCCACGACTCGGTCGACGTGTGGACCCAACCGCACCTGTTCGATCTCCTGCCCGACGGGAGGCCCCGCACCATGGCCGGGGTGCCGCCCGACTACTTCTCGCCGACCGGCCAGCTGTGGGGGAATCCGCTCTATCGGTGGGACCAGCACGCCGAGACCGGGTACGGGTGGTGGATCCAACGCTTTCGGGCGGTGCTCGACCTGGTCCATGTCGTACGACTGGACCACTTTCGGGGTTTCGCCGGTTATTGGGAGGTGCCGGCCGGCTCCACCACCGCCGTCGAGGGTCGGTGGGTGCCGGGGCCGGGGGCCGAGTTCCTCACCAAGATGGGCGAGGCGCTGGGTGACCTCCCGATCATCGCCGAGGACCTGGGGGAGATCACTCCCGACGTGATCGAGCTGCGGGACCAGTTCGGCCTCCCGGGGATGAAGATCCTCCAGTTCGGGTTCGCCACCGACGAGAGCGACGAGTTCTTGCCGCACAACTTCCCCGAGAACTGCGTCGCCTACACCGGAACCCACGACAACGACACCAGCCTCGGCTGGTTGCGGGCGGCTCCCGAATCGGAGCGTCGTTTCGCCCTGCGCTACCTCGGCAGTGACGGACGGGACTTCGCCTGGGACCTGATCAAGGCGGCCTGGCACTCTCCGGCACGGCTGGCGCTGGCACCGATGCAGGACCTGTTGAGCCTGGGAACCGAGGCTCGGATGAACTACCCGAGCAAGCCGAGCGGCAACTGGACCTGGCGGATGGAGCGGGGAGCGTTCTCCCCGGCGATCCGTGCCCGGCTGGCCCGCCTCAACCGGGTCACCGAGAGGTCGGCCTGATCAGAGCGCCAGCACGCCCTGGATCGACTCCATGCGCTGCAATCGGCGTTGGGTCACCGGGCTGGAGCCATCCAGTAGCGCCTCGGTCTCGGCGATCACCGTCGCCAGCTCGAAGATCTTGACCGAAGGGTCGCCGGTGGCGGTGCCGCCGGCCAAGGTAGGAGCCCATCCGACGATGATGTCGGCCGCTCCCTCCGCCAGCGCCTCGACCGCCGCCAGGCCCAGGCGCCCGGCGATCATCCGATCGTGGAACGAAGGCCGACCACCCCGCACCACGTGCCCGAGGACGGTGGCCCTCACCTCGACGTCGGGATAGTCGCCCAGGCGGTCCCCCACCTGATCCACCAGCTCGGTGCACGAGACCGGGACTCCCTCGGCCTTGACGATCAACACCCGCCGCTTGTCTCGCTCCGCCGCGAAGGAGCTCCGCACCACCCGTTCCACCGCCTCCACCACCTCGACCGCCGACCGATCTCGTTCGGGGAGCAGGACCGCGTCGGCCCCCACCGCCACCGCCGCCGCCATGGCCAGATACCCGGACCGGCGGCCCATCACCTCGACCACGAACGCTCGATGATGGCTGCGGGCCGTGTCGGAGATCCGATCACAGGCTTCGACGATCGTGTTGAGAGCCGTATCGACACCGACGGCGTCGGTCGTGCAGCCGATGTCGTTGTCGATGGACGCAGGCACTCCCACCACCGGGAGACCGGTGTCGAGGGCGAAGGCGTGGGCTCCGGTCAGGGATCCGTTGCCTCCGATCACCACCAAGGCCTCCACCCCATGTGATGCCAACTGGGATCCGGCCTCGCGGCGCTGGTCGGGGTCGAGGAAGCGTGGGCTGCGGGCCGAGCCGAGCATGGTTCCGCCCTGCCCGCCGGCGGCTTCCACGTCGGGCTGGGGCGCCAGCCCCCCCGAGCTCGACACCGCCCTGGTGAGCGGCCGCAGCCGGCCGTCGATGAGGCCGTCGTAGCCGCGCTCGACGCCCATCACCTCCACCCCGCGCGCCGCTGCCACCTTCACGATGGCCCGCAGGGCGGCATTCATCCCCGGTGCGTCACCGCCCGAGGTGAGGACCGCGATCGTCTTCATGCCCGGGCAGTGAGGATAGGCCGAAGCGGTCGCCCCGGTAGGCTCACACCCCCGAGCGAGATGAGGGGTGGTGTCGCGCCGTTGGACCCTGGCCGTAGCCGTCTGGCTGGCTGTCACCGCCTGTACCGGCGGCGACGGCTCCGCTGCGAGTAGCCCGGTTGAGGACAGCCGGCTCCTCATCCTCACCGAGGCGGGCGACGTCGCCACCCTCCGCCCGGACGGGTCGGAGGTGGTGACGCTCACCGACAACGCCGACGACGGCGTGGTCCATCTCCAGCCGACCTTCAGCCGGGATGGAACCAGAGTGGCGTTCACCGAGGTCGATCCCGGGGCGGCCGCTCCGGCCATCGTGGTGGACGATGCCGGCGGTGGGGCCGCCGCCCGCTTCCCGGCTCCCTTCTCGCCCTTCTACTACTCCTGGAGTCCCGACCCCGATCGTCTCGCCTTCTTGGGCTCACCGGCAGCAGGGGTGATCGCTCTCGGCATCATCCACGTCGACCGGCGGGCACTGGATGTGGTGGATCGGGGGCAGCCGTACTACTTCGATTGGTCGCCGGATGGCGCCTCGCTGGTGGTCCACGTGGGCGCCGACCGTCTGGACGTGCTCGACCTGCAGGGCCGGGCGACGCCGCTGTCGGAGCGGCCGGGGCGATTCTTGGCGCCCGAGTGGTCGAAGGCGGGGATGGTGGTGGTGGTCACTTCCGAAGCCGGGATGGTGACTGCCGGCGCCGCTCTGGTCGCCCAGACGGCCGGCTCCCAGCGGCTGGTGGTGCTCGACGCCCAGGGGGAGGTCGTGCGCGAGGTGGCGACCATCGATGGGAGCTCGGCGTTCTCACTCAGCCCCGAAGGCGATC
>JBFGJL010000092.1:0-6432 GCA_041577235.1 Acidimicrobiia bacterium
CCCACCACCATCGTCTCGGGCCAGGCGGCGGCCAGCACCGCCGCCATCCCGCCCGCCAGTCCACCCCCGCCCCCCGCCACGTACACGGCGTCCGGGGGAGGCTCGGGGAGCTGGCGGGTCAACTCGATCCCGAGCGTGCCCTGGCCGGCGACCACCGCCGGATCGTTGTAGGGGGACACGTAGACCGCCCCCACCTCGGCCGCCCGCCCGCGGGCGTGGACCACCACCTCTGCTCCCCAGCCGGAGATTCGCTCGACCTTGGCCTGGTCGGCCGTGCTCGGGACCACGACCGTGGCCGACCGGCCCAACCGGCTCGCCCCGTACGCCACCGCCGCACCGTGGTTGCCGGTGGAGGCGGCGATCACGGCGGCGCCTTCGGGTGTTTGCAGCATCCGGTTGACCGCCCCCCGCACCTTGAACGATCCGGTGACCTGCCGGTTCTCGAGCTTGCACCAGACCTCCAGGCCGGTGCCGCTCCACCATTCACTCCTCACGACCGGGGTCTCTACGACCAGGGGCCGGATCCGTGAGTCCGCCCGGCGAGCGGCGGCCACGACCTCTGCAGCTCTCATGGTCCGGCGGCCGCCAGCCGCTCCACCAGTTCGGGAATCCGCCCCTCGTCGAGGTTGGCGAACGCCAGGCGCAGGTAGGGCTCTTGCCCAGGTCCGAACATCTCCCCGGCCAGAGCCAGCACCTGCTGTGCGTCCAAGAGGCTTCGGGCCGCCTCGCGACCGGTCTGACCGCGGAACGGGTGCTCGACCCAGGCGAAGTAGGCACCTGCCGACACCAGGCGAAAGCCGGAGGCGGCGGCGGCCAGGTCGCGCCGGAACCGCTCGACCCGTTCGGTCATCAGACGCCGCTTCTCCTCCCGAAAGGGCCGGAGGTGCCTGAGCCCGTACCGGGCGGCCTCCTGGCCAACCCGGGGCGGGCAGATGGTGATGCAGTCGGCCGCCTTCTCGAACTCGGCCAGCAGGTCCGCCCCGGCGGCGATGGCGCCCACCCGGTAGCCGGTGATGCTGTACACCTTGGAGAAGCTGTACAGGTGGACGAAGGTGTCCGGCCACTCCTCCCACCCGAAGAGCCCATGGGGCGGCGCGGTGGTGGGACGGAAATCGCGATAGGTCTCGTCGAGGACCAGCCGCACCCCCGCTCGAGCCGCTACTTCCGCCAGGGCCTGGATCTGCTGAGGCGAGCTGACCGTCCCGGTCGGGTTGTTGGGGCTGACCAACACGATGGCCCGGGTCCGAGCGGTCACTGCTCGCTCCACCCGCTCCGGGTCGAGATCGTCTCCTCCCGGCACATAGACCGGCCGGATGTCTTGGATCCGCAGCCACATGTCGTGGTTGAAGTAGTAGGGGAGGGGCACGATCACCTCGTCTCTCGGCCCCGCCAACACCGTCGCCGCCAGCGCGAACGCCTGATTGCAGCCGGCCGTGATCGCCACCCTTTCCCACCCCACCGGGGTCTGGTAGGTGCGGCTGACATCGGCCGCAAGCTCCTCGCGAAGCTCGGGCAGGCCCAGCACCGGCGTGTATCTGGCCACCTCGGGCCGGCCCACCACCTCGGCCAGGTAGGCGACCAGATCGGCCGCAGGTGGGTAGCCGGGGACGGCCTGGGACACATCGATGACGTTCGGATGGTCGGCCCCGGGCCAGCCATGGGCCTCGGAGACGGGAGAGGCGGCCGTCTTCGCCACGTTGCGGTTGAACATGCCACCCGGATGCTAGAAAGCCGCAGACCCGCTCCGGTCGGGCCCGCAGCTAACCTCTCCCGCTGCCGAACCCGAGGTTGCGATGACCGACGTCGAGGCCCAGCTCAGTCGCCTCCTGCGCGGGGTGGACAGGGTCGTCCCGAAGGACGAGCTGAAACACCGGCTGGCCGCGGGGAAACCCCTGCGAGTGAAGCTGGGAATGGACCCGACCGCTCCCAGCGTCACCTTGGGTTGGGCGGTGGTCCTCCGGAAACTGCGCCACTTCCAGGAGCTGGGCCACACCGCCGTTCTCATCGTCGGCGACTTCACTGCCCAGGTGGGCGACCCCAGCGGCAAGAGCGAGACCCGCCGGCGCTTGTCGGCGGACGAGGTCCGGGAGTATGCCGAGTCGGTCTTGGCGGGATTCCGGAAGGTGCTGCTCCCCGAGCCACTCGAGGTCCGGTACAACTCCGAGTGGCTGACCGAGCTGGACATGGCGGCCGTCCTCGAGCTCACCTCCAAGGTCACCGTTGCCCAGATGCTGGAGCGATCCGACTTCGCCGCCCGCTTTACCGATCTCCAGCCGATTTCGCTTATGGAGTTCATGTACCCGCTGCTGCAGGGTATGGACTCGGTGGCGATCGAAGCCGACGTCGAGCTGGGAGGAGCCGATCAGCTGTGGAACTTGATGATGGGGCGGGTTCTGCAAGAACGCTACGGACAGCCGCCCCAAGTGGCCCTCACCATGCCCCTGTTGATCGGGACCGACGGCAGCAACAAGATGTCGCAATCGCTGGGGAACTACATCGGCATCGAGGAGCCCCCAGACGAGATGTTCGGGAAGGTGATGAGCATCCCCGACCACCTGCTGGAGCAGTACTTCACCCTCGCCACCGAGGCGAGCGACGTCGAAGCCATCGCCGCCGGTCTGGCCGACGGGACTCTGCACCCCGGCGCCACCAAACGGCGGCTCGGGCGCGACATCGTCACCCTGTATCACAGCGAGGAGGCGGCGTCCGCCGCCGAGGCGGCCTTCGACCGGGTTTTCAAACGGGGGGAAACCCCACTCGAAGTCGAGGAGTTCCCCCTCGATGAAGAGGGGGAGGTCTGGCTCCCGGCTCTGCTGGCGGCGGCCGGCCTGGTCGCCTCCAACAGCGAAGGAAGGCGGATGATCGCCCAAGGAGCGGTCCGGCTCGACGGAGAGCGAGTGGAGGAGGAGCAGCTGCCGGCCTCCGGCCTCACCGGGCGGGTGGTGCAGGTGGGCAAACGCCGCTATGTCCGGCTGGTTTCCCCCACCGAGGGCTGATCAAACGATCCCTCGAGAGCCGAAGGTGCGGTCGAAGGAGTCCTCGATGGCCCCAGCCAGTGCGCCCAGCCCGGTGATGAGCAGAGAAGCGTGGCCTCCCCCCACCCAACGGAGCTCGGAGCCCGTCCAATGGTCGTGCAGGGCGGCGGTGGCGACGGCGGGAACGTAGCCGTCCCGGGCGGCCGCCACCAGCACCGCCGACCGAGCCGTCGGGGGAGGAGGGAAATGCAAGGTCGACACCGTCCCCAACACCTCGGCCAACCGATCCCGGGCCGTGAGTCCGCCCAAGGCCGGCCAATCGACCGCCCTGCTCAGCACCCCGGTCGACGTAGACCGGTCCCGGAGAGTGGGCGGCGGCCAGGGGAGCGAGGGCCAGCGGACCAGGTGCCACCGCCCCGACCAAGGAGGCGAGATTGCCCCCCATGCTGTAGCCGCTCACCGCCACCTCCACGTCGGAGCCGGCGGCGAGCCCGCCGGCCAGGGCGGTCGCCTCGGCCACGGCGGCGCTGCCCATGATCAGGAGGTCCAAGACGGTTCGGACCGGCTGGCCCGGCAGGGGCCGGCGCCGGCCGTAGAGAGGATTCTCCAACATCAAGGTGGCGATGCCCCGAGCCGCCAGCCGGCGAGCGAGCCTGCTGCGGGTGCCGTAGCCGTGATCGTTGAAAGCCGCCAGCATCACACACACCCGGCGCAACCGGCGGGCGGGAGCCATCAACCGGACGTGGGCGTCGACACTGGAGGGAGGGAGGTGGGGAGCCGGCGACGGAAAAGTGCCCTCCCGGCGCCACAGCCGGCGGTGGCGGGACCACGGCGACCATGCCGGGGAAACGGGTTGGATCCGGTGGCGTTCGCCCACCCGCCGCATGTACAGGGTGAGCAGACGGCCGTCCCCCCAGCCATCGGGAAAGAGGCGCGGATAGGTGCGCGGATGACCCACCAGCATCGCCCCGACCCGATCGAGCGGGTGGGGACGAGGGGAGCCGGAGACGTTCAGACCAGCCCACCCACCAAGGCGGTTACCACCAAGATCGCGAGGTAGGCCACAGCTCCTCCTCCGATCAGAACGCCACGGAACCAGGCCGGAACCTGGGGGCGGCCGAACAGGTGGTAGGCGACAGCACCCACGAAGGGCACCAGCAGGATGACCGCCATCCAGACGATCGTGAACCCCTTGCCCGCCTCCCTCCGGGCGAGATCCCACAGGGCGATCGCCGCCCAGGCCGCCAACAGCACGATCGGCAAGAGGTAGCCGTAGGTCGCGAAGATGAGCTGCCAAACCGTAGGTTCCGAGATCGGAATTCCTGACACGAGTACCTCCTGAGCACGCACCTCCATCTCGGGTGGAGGATCGGGGACTTGGATTCGAGCGAGATCGGGGACCTGGAAGACGTCGACCGCCGGGCGGGCGGGGGCGCCGGCGGCGTCCGACATGTTGGGTTGGGGAGGGGGGGCCGGATAGGTTCGAAAGTCGCCTCCGGCCGGGAACTCGGCGTTGCTGTCGGCGAAGACACCCGCCAGCAGCATCAGCGGCCCTCCGCTGGCCTGGAGCGGAAGTCGGAGGCCCGAGCAGCGGTGAAACTGGCCCAGCAGAGGCGGTTGGGACGTCTCGTAGGCGTTGTCGTCGAAACAGTTCCCCGGCCCCCAAGGTCCGACCAGGATCAGGTCACCCCAGCCCGATCCTGCCACCGTGTTACCCGCCACCCGAGCCCGTTGCGAGAAGTAGATGCTCTCGTCGATCATGGTGGTGGCCACGATCCCAGCCCGGAGATGGTTCAGCACGAGGTTGCGTTCGACCACGTCTCCTACCCCGCCGGCGAGAACGATCCCATTCCCGTAGGCGAGCCGGGCGAATCCCTTGGACGGGGCGTCGGCGTTGCTGTTGTCGATCACCATGTTCCCGACGATGGTCGTCTCCCGGTGGGGCGGCTCGAGCTCGCTGTCCAGTGAGTTGGGCACGATCCCCCCCATGTTGTCGCGCCAGATGGAGGAGATCAGATAGAGGTGGCCGCCGGCGTTGGTGCCGGAATAGGCGAGGCCGTTGCCTTCGGCGATCACCTCCCGCAGCACCGCCTCGCACGGAAAGCACTGGCCGACGTAGAAGCCCGAATCGACGTTGCCGGAGGCGTAGCTGTGTTCGAAGAGCCCGTCGATGGAGTTGAAGGCGTAGATGCCGTAATCCCCGTTGTTGTAGGCGGTGAGGTGGGACCCGCGGTAGCCGGTGACCCCCGTCCAGTAGAAGCCGTTGACGGCGAAGTTGCGGGCGGTGAGGTTCTCGATGGCGACGCCGTCCGCCTCCACCACCCACACCCCATGGTTATCCTGGAAGCCCCCGTCGAGGATGGTCGTGTTGCGATCGAGACCCCGGATGGTGAGCGACGGGGTGGTCACCCGCACCGCCTCGCGGTAGACACCGGGGGCAATCAGCACCAGGTCGCCGGGTCGGGCGGCGTCCACCGCCGCTTGCACGGTCGGGTATTGGCTCGGGACCTCCCGCACGTCGCCGGTGGGCTGGGCCACCACCGGTTCGACTTCCGCCCCGGCCGGCACCTCGGCGGTGTCCCCCACCAGCACCCAGCCGGCCATCCCCGCTCCCTCGGCCGTGCCGTGGAAGGTACAGAAGTAGGGCACGGCCCCGGCCTGATCGAAGGTGTAGGAGTAGCGCTCTCCTCCGGTCATGACCTCCGCCGATTGCCAGCTCCCGTCCGAGGCGAACACGTTGTGGGGATTGGTGCCGGCATGGGTCCAGACCACCGTACCCCCCACCGGCACTCGGATCACCGGCGGATCGAACTCGTCGTCCACCATCCGCACCTCCGGTGCCGCCGCCTGGCCGGCCGTCTCCGGGACATCGGAGCCGGCGCAGGCCGCCAGCAGCGTGGCCAGACCGACCAGGGACCGCCAACGCACGCGCATGCCCGGAACATAGCCGCCCCCGATCGGGTTGGACTTGACAACCGCAGGCCGGACGGTACTGTGCTGCCGGCGACGGGCCTCGCCTGTCGCCTGCGCGTGTGCGGCCGCGTGTCCACAGGGTTCACAGCTGGTGATACACTGAGGTGTTGGCCTCTCCGCGCTGGACGATGGAGAAGCATCGGGCTCCTTGACAACTAAACAGTGTGCCAAAAGCCAGTAACAAAGCCCGCCTCGGGCGGAGCCGGACTCGTTCGGCCCACCCGGGCGGCACGTACTCGCAGGAAACCCTCGGGCAGCTGCCCGGGGTGAGCGAACTCAACACTGACAGGATTGCCGCCCGGCCCACGGCCGGGCGCATGAATGTACGTCGGAGAGTTTGATCCTGGCTCAGGACGAACGCTGGCGGCGTGCCTAATGCATGCAAGTCGAGCGACGCACGCTGGAGGGGTAACCCTCCGGCATGACGGAGCGGCGAACGGGTGAGTAACACGTGAGCAACCTGCCCCGAAGACCGGGATAGCCC
>JBFGJL010000093.1:0-6415 GCA_041577235.1 Acidimicrobiia bacterium
CCGGCCCGGCGCCCGTCTTCCTGCACATGACCAACGATGGAGGGCACAAGGTACTGCGCCTCTCGGACGAGCATCGGGTCGAGCCCCGCAGCGCGCTCTACGCCGAGTTGAGGGAGCTGCTGGGCCAGCGGGCGGTGGTGTGAGCGGGGACGGCCGCCATCCTGGCCGGCCCGATCAGCTCTTCAGAAAGGCGAAACGGCCCCGGGCAGCTTCGGCCGCGATGCGTCCGTGCCGGCGTCCCAGTAGGTAGGTCCCGAAGGCGGTCGCTCCCGCCCCGAAGCCGGCGGTGGTCAGAGCGATGACCCGTTTGGCTCGCCGGGCGAAGATGACGATCGGCCAACCTCGTTCGTGGGCCAGCTCGTCGAGCGGGCCGTCGGGGTTGACTGCTACCGGATGGCCCACCAACTCCAGCATCGGCAGGTCGCTCACCGAGTCGCTGTAGGCGTAGCTACGGGTGAGGTCATAGCCGCGTGCGGCGGCGAGGGTGGCGATGGCGTCGGCCTTGCCCTGCCCGTACACGAACGGACCCTCCAACCGGTCGGTGTAGCGACCGTCCACCACCTCACCTCTGGTGCCAATGGCCCCGGTCATGTTCAGCGCCAGGCTGAGTGGCGCGACGATGGGCTGATGTGACGCCGACACGATCCACGTGTCCCTGCCCGCCTCCTGGTGCATCCTGAGCAGGCTGCCGGCCTCGGCGCGGACCTTGCCCACCAGCTTGGGCAGGACGGCCCGGGCGACGGCGTCGAGCTCCGACACCTCCACCCCTGCCACCCCGGAGAGGAAGCGGGTGCGAACCTCCTCGGAGCGGGCGTCACTGGCGCCGAGCAGACGGAAGACGAGGGCGTTGATCCCATCCTGCAGGATCTGCCTGGTGGGGACCAAGCCGGCCCGCCACGCCTCCACTGCGAACGGAAAGGCCGAGGCTCCGCTCATGAGGGTGCGGTCGAGATCGAAGAAGGCGGCGGCGTGGCTGACAGTCATGTCCGGTGTGGATCGGGAGAGGGAAGCCTACTCGGAGGTCAGGCCCGCTTCGGGCACCCGGAGGCCGTGGGCGGATGACAGCAGGTCGGCGAGGGCGTCGAGGTCGGTGGGGGCATGCGACCGCCATGGGACGGTGGCGATCCGCGTCCGGTACCGCCCGGCGAACTCGGCCCGCACATCGGCCTGGCGACGAGCCTCCGACCCCCAGCGGGTCAGGTTCTCCGCCCGGGCGGCGTCGACGCCGCGGCCGGGCTGCGGCTCGGCCCAGGCCGCCGGCAGGGTCCGATTGAACACCACCGTCTCCGGACGGACTGCCACCTCCGGCAGCTCCCGGAAGAAGCGCACGGCTTCCCGCACCGGGGCTGGATCGGCGGTCGTGACAACCAGGGCCGTGGAGCGGCGGAGGTGGCGCTCTATCTCCTTGGCCCGGCGGGCGAGACCGTCGTAGGTGGTGCGAAGGTCCATGAGGAACTCGGCGGCTCGCTCCAACAGGTGGGAGCCGAGGACGTTGTCGGCCAGGCGGAGGGCCGGCCGGGCGGCCCTGTTGAACAGGGTGGTCCGGCCCGGTAGCCGGGCTCCGGTCAGCCATCGCAGCAGGCGGCCGCCCACCAGATCGGTGATGGCCGACGGGGCGGTGAAGAACTCGATGCCACCGGCCGCCGGCGGGGTGTCCACCACCACCAGGTCCCAGACCCGGGCCTCGATGAAGTTGGCCATCTCCTCGGCGGCGGCATATGACTGGCTGGCGGGGAAATGCTGGGTGGCGGCGACGAAGAACTCGTTGTCCAGCAGGCGGGCGGCGGCCTCGGCGGGGGCGTGGCGTTGGGCAATGGCCCGCCAGGAGGAGGTTGCGTCCAGCATCGCCGACCACAACGACGGCTGGTCAGGGTGCTGGGTGGGCTCGGAGTGGGGGCCCTCGTGCCCGAGGGCGTCGGCCAGCCGCCGGGCGGGATCGACCGTCACCACCAGCGTCTGTCGGCCCTGCCGGGCGGCGACCACCGCCAACGCCGCCGCCAGGGTGGTCTTGCCGACTCCGCCGCCTCCGGTGACCAGCACCGAGCTGGTGCTCATACCGCTTCCAGCGCATCGGCCAGTTGGGCAGCCACCTCGGCCGGGGTGAGCACCCCGAAGAGCAATGGCAGGTGGGGCCCGTCGGGAAGCCGGGCCAACCACTCCTGCTGCTCGGACCAGAGCGCCTGATGTAGCTCGGCGGCGGACCGGTGGGGTCCCTCGGGGAGCGTCGCCAGCTCGCCGGCGGTGACCTCCAGTGGCTCCAGCACCCGGTTGATGAGGGGGGGGAGGACGGTGATCGGCTTCTCCTCCTCCAGCCAGACCAGCGCTTCCAGCGTTTCGATCACCGGCAGCTCCTCGGCGGTCGTGACCATGACGAGCGCCGCCCGGGCCGGGTCGGCCAGCAGCTCCGTCATCCAGGCCGCCTGGCCCCGAATTCGGCCGGTCGGCACCAGCTCACCGACCGTCTTGGCGGCGCGGAGATGCGAGCCGATCTGCCCGATGGGGGGCCCGTCGGCCACCACCAGATCCCATTCTTCCCGCCGCGCCTCCCAGAGGACCTTGCCGACGGTGATCACCTCCCGGATCCCAGGTGCGGTGGAGGCGAGCGCATCGAAGGCACGGGAGAGCGGGCCGAGGCTGGCCAGGCGAGGTACCCCCAGCTGGACCTGGAGGTATTCGGTGAGGGCCCGGGCTCGATCGACGACCGCCGCCGACAGGCCGGGACGCACCTCGAGCGCTTGGTGGCGGAGGGGCCCGGTCCCGAGGTGGGCGGCCACTCCCTCGCCCGAGGTCATGCTGACCAGAAGCACACGCAGCCCGGTCCGCTGGGCGAGCAGCGCCAGGGCGGTGGCAACCGCCGATTTCCCGACCCCGCCCTTGCCGGTGACGATGAGGAGGTTGCGGTCGAGCACCGAGGCCAGGGTAGCGCCGAGCAGCGGTCACGCTTGCGATAACCTCGATGGCGGCGACCGACCTCGGGAGACGTAGACGATGGCGGAGTTCGACGTGGATGCCATGATCGGCCGGTTTCGTGAACGGGCGGCGGCGGTGCGGGATCGGCCCCTCCCCCCGGTGGCGGGCGAGGAGCGCCGACGGTTCATCGAACAGGCCGAGCGCGACTTCACGGACTTCTCGCTGGTCGGTGCCGCCAGCTGGTCGGTGGAAGGTGCGGAGCTGGTGCTGAGGATTCCGCTCAACCCGGCCGACTGACCCCAACCGGGCGTCAGCCCGCCCCCACCCGTCGCCGCTCCGCCCGTCGCTCGGCCTCCAGCCGCTCCCATTCCACCCCCGAGTCGTCCACGTACGACATCGCATCGGCGATCGCCCGGTGCCCGGCCACATCCCGGATGGCAGCGTGCAGGTCCAGACACACCCGTCGGTAGCTGGCATGGCCGGCCGGTTGGGTGCGGAGCTCTATCAGGTGGAACGCCTGGCGGGCGTTCATCTCCATCACGAAGCGGATGTTGAAGGCGAAGGGGACGACGTACTGGGCGACGTCGGCCCCCAGCCGCCCACCGATCCGCTCGGCCAGGTCGGCGGCCTGCGCCATGGCCTCCCTCCAGACCTGCTCGCCGCCAACCTCCCCGACCTCGTCCGGAAGGTCATACCCGTGCTGGGTGGTGAGCCGCTGCCATTCGACGGTCATCATCCGGTGACGCTGTAGGTCGCGAAATGCTCCGTAGTCGCAGAGAACATCGAAGCGGTAGTAGCTGCGCTCCATCGCCCGGCCCGGCTTGTGGCGCCGGTTGCCGCGATCGCCCACCAGGGCGGAGATGACCTGGGCCCGCTCGGCGTCCGTCATCCTCCTGGTCACCTCCAGCAGCTGATCGTCGGGTAGCTCACTGACCGCGTAGAGGGCGGCGGCCGCCAGCTTCGACTCCGCCTCCGGGTCCCAGTCCACCAGAGTGACCCGCGGACGGGGAGCGGGTACGTCCGGCAGACCGTCGGCGATGCTCTGAAGACCGGCGGCGGTGGCGGCCAGGTAGTCGCTCCAGCGAACCCCCCGGTCGGGGAGATCCACCCGGCGTAAGAAGGAAGGGATCACCTTGCGCAGCTCTTCCAGCATCATCTCGGCGTAGGCGCGCACTTCGCCCAGAGCGTGGGCCTGCATCCGAATCAGGCACATCTCGTAGGCCTGCCCGGTGGCATACATCCCGACGTTGGAGAGGGTGGCGGCCGGGAGGAGACCGCGGGCGGTGTCGCAGGCCTTGGCGCGGATCGTGGCGTTGTACACCATCTTCGAGTCGCCCTCTTGGAAGGGGAAACGGCGCCGGAAGTGGTCGGTCAGGTCCGCCACCAGCCGGGAGTAGACCCCGAAGAGGCCCTCCATGTAGTCGACGTACTCCGCGCGCAGATCCGACTGATCCACCTCCGCCGGCAGGTGGTACCGATACCGGCCACCGAGCGGCTCGTCGTAGTAGATGTAGCGGGTGGACTGCTCCAGGTAGGCGGCGAGCCGTCCCCACTCCAATACCTTCGTCAGCAGGTTCGAGGCCTGTTCCACCGCCAGATGAGCCCCTCCGAGCTGGGCGACGGAGTCGTCTCCATATTCGAAGAACACCCGGTCGTACAGCTGTTCCGCCCGGCGAAGGTTGACCAAGGGATCGTCATCGCCCAGTCCGGCCGCGATGTGGCCGATCCCGGTCTCCGGATCGGCCACGAACTCGTCGAGGAACAGGCGTCGGACCGACTTGTGGGTTCGGCTGTAGCGAGCGAAGAGCGCCCCCTTCACGACCTCGGGGAGGTTGATGAGGGCGAACACCGGCCGATCGGTGTTCGTGAAGAAGCGGGAGAGCACCGCAATCTCTTCTGGATCGAACGGCTCCCGGAAGTACTCCACCACCGGGCGGATTGTACCGGCGGGGAACCGCCGGCCGTTACTCTCTCGTTGGCATGAACAACGTGGTCTGGTTGCGGGTCCTGCTGGCGGTGTTGCTGCTGACGATCCTCATCGTGGCGGCGGTGCCGCTCCTGGTCCTGCTCAATCTGGCCGGGGGCGGCAGCGGTTTCGGGTTGTGCACCGCCGGGATCATCGACTGCCGGACCCCGTTTACGGCCGGACCCGAGCTGGCGCTGGGTCTGGTCGTCGTCCTGTTCGTGCTGGTGGCAGTGGTGCGGGTGGTGTTGCGGGTGGTGCGGACCATGGAGCGCCGCGACCAGCTCCAGGCGGCCGGTCGGCCGGTCAGTGGGCGGCCGAAACCGCCTCCGCCTCGATGAGGGCTTCACTTCCCCGGGTCACCACCGCGTAGATCGCCAACAGGATCAACCCTGCCCCCACCCAGCCTCGGCCGTCCAGTCGCTCTCCCAGCACGATCGCGGCCGTGGCGGCGGCGAAGGCCGGCTCCAGGGCCAGGATGATCGCCGCTCGCTCTGCCCCGACCACCTGCTGCGCCCAGACCTGAGCCAGGTAGGCGCCGGCGCTGACCCCGAGGGCGGTCAGCAGCAGGGCCGGCATCACCGCCCGGCCGGGGAGGGTGAGGGAGCCGCCGACGCCGGCGGCCGCCAGGGCGAGAACGCCGGTGAGCAGCAGCTGCACGGTGGTGAACGGCACCACCCGATGGCGGGCCGCCACCCGCGACACGACCACGATGTGTCCGGAGAAGGCAACGGCACAGCCCACCGTCAGCAGGTCGCCGGCGGCCAGGTCGAACCCGTCTCGGAGGGTGAGCAGAGCCAGCCCGGCGAAGGCGGTCAGCGCCGCCGCCACCGCCCACCGGCCCACCCGGGTCCTCCCCACCACCGCCGCCAGCAGCGGGGTGAACACCACGAACAGACCCGTGATCAGGCCGGAGTTGCTGGCGCTGGTCCGGGCCAGTCCTTCGGTCTGGAGCGCAAACCCGGTGAAGAGCAGCACCCCGGCTCCCATCCCGTCGCGCCAGATCTCCCGGGTCTTCGGCATCGCCAGCAGCAGCAGCGCCGCCCCTCCCAGCAGGAAACGCCAGCCCACGAACGAGAGGGGAGACACGAGGGTGACCGCCTCCTTGACGACCACGAAGGACGCTCCGAACAGGAAGGCGGCCAGTCCCAGGCTGAGCGAGGCGAGGTGGCTGCGGCGCATGGAGCCGGAGAGGATACCGGTTGGGCTCAGGCGAGCAGGTCGGCGAGGCGATGGGTCACTACGTACAGACCCCGACCCTCCACCGCCACCTGCCGATCGGCCATCAACTCGCCTTCCACTCGTAGCCGGCGTCCCCGCCGTTCGGTCACCCGGCCCGCCACCGTGATGCGATCGTCGAGCCGAACCGTGCGCCGGAACCGCAGATCGAGGGTGCCGGTCACGCTCATCACCTGCTGGGAGAGGATGCCGGCCCATACCAGGATCTCGTCGATGGCGGTGGCGGCGATGCCGCCGTGGAGGATCCCTGCCAGGCCCCGAAAATCCGAGCGGGGGACGAAGCGGGCGGTCACCTGGCCGTCC
>JBFGJL010000094.1:0-6253 GCA_041577235.1 Acidimicrobiia bacterium
ATCACGAGACCCACCGGCGCTTCGCCACCTGGGTGCGGGAGGCGGCGGCGAAGGTGGGAGCCAACGTCGCCCTGCTGCAGGACATCCAGGGGCCGAAGATCCGGGTAGGCGATTTCCCGGACGGCCAGCTGGTGCTGGAACGCGATCAGACGGTCGAGCTGGTGCCCGGTTCGGGCCGGGCAGGTCCCGGTCAGGTGGCGATCGACTACGAGCATCTCCTCGACGACCTTCATCCCGGACATCACGTCCTGCTGGCCGACGGCGTCATCCGCATCGAAGTGGAGGAGCGGACCGGCGATGCGCTGAAGGGAAGGGTCCTGCTGGGGGGGACGCTGGGCGATCACAAAGGGGTGGCGTTCCCGGAGGTGCCGCTGCGGGTGCCGTCGGTGACCGAGAAGGACCGGGCCGACCTGGAGTTTGGGCGGGAGCTGCAGGTGGACTACGTCGCCGCCTCGTTCGTCCGCACCGCCGCCGATGTGATGGAGGTGGCGGCGCTGGCCCGGCCCGGTACTCCGATCATCGCCAAGATCGAACTGGCGGCCGCCTACGCCAATCTCGACGAGATCATCGAGGTCGCCCATGCGGTGATGGTCGCCCGCGGCGACCTGGGGGTGGAGCTTCCGCTGGAGCGAATCCCGCTGGTCCAGGCCGACATCCTGGAACGGGTCAACGATGTCGGTCTGCTCACCATCACCGCCACCGAGATGCTGGAGTCGATGACCCACGTTCCCCGCCCCACTCGGGCCGAGGTCACCGACGTTGCCACCGCCGTCCTGGCCGGGACCGATGCGGTCATGCTGTCGGGAGAGACGGCCATGGGCGACTACCCGGTGGAAGCGGTACAGACTATGGACATCATCTGCCGGGAGGTGGAGTCCCACCAACACACCGAACGGCGGCTTGTGCACCCGGAACTGCTCACCCGCGAGGCCAACTTCGCCTCCGCCACCGCCAAAGCGGCGGTGGAGGCCGCCACCGATCTGGGGCTGAGCACGATCGTCGCCTTCACCGAATCGGGTAGCACCGCCCGGCTCCTCTCCAAGTACCGTCCCGCTGCTCAGATCGTGGCGTTCACCGCCAACCCGGGCACCCTCCGCAGGATGGCCCTCTATCGGGGGGTGCGCGCCACGGAGTTCGGCCGGCGCGAGTACACGGACCTGATGATCGCCGCCGCCGAGAAGTACCTCGAGAAGGAGGGCATCTGCGCTCGCGGCGAGGGGGTGGTGATGGTGGCCGGCATCCCGCCCAACCAGCAAGCTTCGACCAACCTGATGAAGCTCCACATCATCGGCGAGCGGGACCGGGGAGTGGCCTCCCAACGTGACGCCCGCCAGTCGGCCGACATGGGTGGCCTGTGAGCCGTCGCGGCTAGTGTGTCGCGGCCGGATCGACTGAAGGACGCATGGGCCAACCGATCGACGTGACGGGGACCGTCCGCTTGGGTGACGTCGCCCTGCTCGACACCAACCGCACGCTGACCGGCCAGGACGGCGAGGGGTACGAGTCGTTGAACGAGGCGCGGCAAGGCGCCACCCTCCCCGCCCGGCTGGCCGAGCGGCTGTTCGCCGCCGACCGGGACCTGGCCTCGGTCTTCGTCCTCTCCAACGGGCTGTCACTCGAGCGGAACGGCGGCTGGACCGACGAGGTCTTGGACCGCGTCACCGACATCGTGCGAGCCTTCCTCGTCTACTACGACCAGGAGACATCCGAGCCGTCGCTGGTGGCGATGGATGCGCCGGCGCCGGAGCCGGCCGAAGGCTGAGCCGGTCCGCCTGTCCCCTGGGTGGTCAGGGGGCGGTGGTGGGGGGCGGCGTGGTCGACGTCTCGGCCGGAGCAGTGGTGGTGGGGGCCGGCTCGGTGGTGGTGGTCTCCTCGGGCGGGCACTCCTCACCGGTGTAGCCGTCGGCACCCTTGGGAATCATGCACGGGTGGGCCTCGATGATCTGGGGCTGCGAGCGATAGCGCACTACCCATTTCTGTTCGTCCTCCCGGCCGTCGGGGTAGGTGATGGTACGGGTGACCGTGACCGACCATCCTTGGGCGCCCCGGTCGAGGGTCTTCGGCTCTTCCGGATCCCGATCCGGGTTGGCCACATATTCGACCTTGGGATCGGTGATGTTGAAGCGGTCTGACACCGAGGCGGTGACGCGTCGCCCGGTCCCTTCACTCGCCAGCCAGGTCTTGGTGGTGCCGTTGGACTGTTCGCCGGCGATTGCCAGACCCTCGTTGCCTCCGAAGAACTTGACGGTGATCGAGGTGTCGGTGTACTCGGTCTTGATGAACACCGCCGCCGCAGAGTCGTTACGGAACACCAGGTTGGGGGCGGGCCAGGAGATGGTGGCCTCGATCCCCTCCGGGTATCGCGAGAAGTAGAAGCTGTGAGGGGCGTGGGTGACATCCTCGAAGCCTCCCCAGAAGACGGCGTTGTAGAAGGTGGTGGCGAACTGGCTCACCCCGCCACCCACGGTGTCGACGATCTCGCCGGCGATGATTGTGCCGGCGGGGAGAAACCCGCGCTCGGCAGTGCGTTCGCCGACGTGATCGTTGAGGGAGAACTCTTCGCCGGGCATCACGATGGTGCCGTCGACCAGATCGGCGATCAGATGGATGTTCACCACCCGGTTCTGGCAGCAGTCGTGATAGGTAGTGAACTGGGAGACGAGACCGGTGATGCCGAGGGCGGCGATGTCCTCGGTGGTCACCTCCGGCTCGGCGCCGCGTTCGAACGGCAGGATGCCGCTGCGGCTGCTGCGCAGGCCGGCCGCCCGCAACTCCTCGGCCACCAGCTCCGGGTCGATCACGCTGCCCGGCCGGCCCTCCTCGATGGAGACGCTGTTGTCGGAGCCGATCACCAACCGGGCGTCTCGGGGCGGTATCTCCAACTCCTCCCGGAGAGGTTCCAGCACCTTGGCTACCTCGGCGGCGTCGAACCCGACCTCCAGGTAGGGGCTGGGTTGTCGCATCACCTCACTGATCAGGGCCGAGGCCAGATCGGTGGTGGTGAAGGTGACGACCGCCTCTGGATCGGCCCGGCGCAGCGTGATCGGGGCCTGCAGCAGCACCCGGGCGGTCGCCACCGCCGAGTCCACCTGCGACCGCCCCAGAGCAGGGGGGGCGGCCACGATCGCCAACGAGACCGGCTCCCGCTCCTCTTCGAGCAGGGACGCCAGAATCCTCTCCGGGGCGGTGGTCCGGTCCACCCCGCGGCCGGGCACCGGGTAGGCGGGAACGGGATTGTCGTCCTCGACCACCACCGCCCCGTCGAACGGTGGGCTGCCGATCACGTCCTCGTCCCAGAAGCGAAGGACGGCTTCGAGGTCCTCGGGGTTGATGCTGCCGGTGGCCTCGATCTGGTCGGTGGCGAAGACATGCTGCAGCCACCACCGGAACTGGGAGAGCAGGGTGCCGGTTCGACCTCGCGCCATGGCGGTGTCGACCAGCTCGACCGTGTCGAGCCGGAACCCAACCGAGGTCGGTTCCAACTCCACGATCTCTCCGTCCAAGTCGAATGGGGCCGGTTCCTCGGCGAGCACGTCCTCGTAGGAGAGGACGGCTGCCTCCGCTTCGGGCGGGGCGAGTCCGGACAGGTCGGCACCGCCCACCACCACGTTGCGCAGCACCTGGCCCCGGTGCAGACCCCGATCGAGGGCAAAGGCGCCCACCACCAGGACGAGCAGGGCGGCCACGGCCGCGAGTGAGATGAGTGCAGAACGGGAGCTACGAGACATGAGGGCGACCCCTGGAGCGACCGGCATTGTAGCGGTTACCAGGAAACGCTCGAATCGCCCGATAGCATCGGCCCATGATCCCGTTCCCTCCGGTGGAGGCAGGGGATCCGGTCCGGATCTCCGCTTCGACCTTCGTCACCTTCCAACAGTGCCCGGATTCAGCCAACGCCAAACTCCAGGGGATGTATGGACCAGACTCTCGGGCATCCTTCACCGGCGGGCTCGCTCACCGCTTGTTCTCCCGCCATCTGCGCGAAGGCCCCATCGCCCCCGAGGAGTTCCAACAGGTATGTCGCTCCGAGATCGGCTCGTCCACCCTGAACCACAAGATGGCCGGCCTGGGACTGAAGCCCCGCGAGCTGGGCCAGGTGATCGAGGAGGTCGGGGCCCTCTACGAGCGTTTCCGGAGGTTCCCGACCGAGGGCTTCGTCGGATCGGAGGTGGCCATCGAGGTGGAACCCAGCGAGGGCGTCAGCCTGCTCGGAACCATCGACGCCGTCTTCGACCAGGACGGGACGGCCCGGCTGGTCGACTGGAAGACCGGCGACCTGGGGGAGGTGGTGTTCCAGCTCGGCTTCTACGCCCTCATCTGGAGCCTGGATCGTGGTGCCCTGCCCGGACGGACGGAGGCGGTGTCGGTCCGGACCGGGGAGAGGACGGAGTCGGTGCCCAGCCGGACCGAAGTGGTGGAGACGGCCCGGATGGTGGCGTCGATGGTGGACACGCTGCGGCGGGCATGGAAGACGGCCGACCCGCTGGCGCGCCGGGGCGGGCCCTGGTGCCGCTTCTGCCCTTTGCTCGAGGGCTGTGAGGAGGGACGGGCGGCCGCCACCGTCGCCTCCGGCGGTCTGCGGAGGGGCCAGAGCTGACCGGCGGAGTCCGCCGGTAACGCCTCCTCCCGTCCGAGGTGTCCGGTCATCATCCGGAAGCCATCCGCCGTCGAGTAGTGTCCGCGTTGGTCGGCGACGGGCAGAAACGATGAGAATCTTGGTGGCCGGTGGACGCGGGTTCATCAGCCGCAGACTGCGGCGGCAGCTGAGCGAGGCCGGCCACGAGTTGACGGTGGTCAGCCGGTCTCCCGAGAGCGGGGACATCGCCTGGGATCCTGATGCCGGGGTCTTCGACCGATCGGCCGTTGAGGGACAGGACATCGTGGTGAACACGGTGGGCGAGAGCATTTCCGGCCGCCTCACCGCCGCCAAGAAGAAGAGGATCGAGCAGTCCCGCACGATTCCCACCCGGCTGCTGGCCGAGGCGATCGCCGCCGCCGACCGGCCTCCCCGGGCGCTGGTCAACATGTCCGCCATCAACTTCTACGGGGACCGGGGCGACGAGGTACTCGACGAGGAGGCAGAGGCCGGAGCGGGGTTCCTCACCGAGGTGGTCGAGAAGTGGGAGTCGGCCACCGAGCCGGCGCAGGCGGCCGGCGCTCGGGTGGTGCTGGCCCGGACCTCGATCGTGATCGGTCGGGGTGGGGCGGGTTTCGATCCGCTCTATCGCTTGTTCTGGTTCGGCCTGGGCGGCCGCATCGGCTCGGGCGAGCAGTACTGGAGCTGGATCAGCCTCGACGACGTCGCCCGGGCCTTCACGTTCTTGATCGAGCGCGACGACCTGGCCGGACCTGTCAACGTCACCGCTCCGGTCCCGCTGCGCAACCGCGATTTCACCAAGGCGATGGGTCGGGCGATGGGGCGACCCACCCTGTTGGCGGTGCCGGCGTTCGCCCTCCATCTGGTCTTGGGCCGAGAGACTCCCGACGAGCTGCTACTGGCCAGCCAGAGGGTCGTGCCTCGCCGGCTGGAACAAGCCGGCTTCGAGTTCCGGCATCGGGAACTGGGGGACGCCCTGGCGGAGATCGTCTAGGCAATCGGCCGGCTAGGCGGAGCTGGGGGTGGTGGCGTCCGCCGCCAGCCGATCGGCGGTCGGCAGCGCCAGCACCCGGGCAGGTTCGGACCGGTCCAGCTGGTCGGTCAACTCGTCGGTGAGGGCCAGTAGGTCGGCCCGCATCTGCTCCAACGTTCCCTGGACGCCGTCGATCGACGTCCGCACTCGGGTGAGGGCTTGGCGCTGGCTGGAGAACAACTGGGCCATCGCGCGCAGCCGCTGCAAGCGGTCGAGCACCAGGCTCGTGTCCAGGTCGCCCGGCCGGCGCTCTGTCTCCAGGTTGGCGGCCAGCTCAGCCCAGCGAAGGGCGACGGCGATCATCGTGCCGTCCCCCTCGTCCACCACCAGGATCCGGCTGCCGTAGACGGCGAACGCCCCCACTTCCTGCGGATAGACCGGCCGCGCCGAAACGCACACGGCCACCGAAGCCCGCCGGTTGGCCATCGCCCGGTCGAGCTCGGCCAGGATCCCCTCCTTGCCGGTGAGTCCGATCGTTGCCTTGTTCTTCGCCTCGACCACGATCCTGATCCCGGCCGGGGTGATCACCACGAAGTCGCCCACCAGGGCGTCGCCTGCCGTTTCGCCGGGAAGATGGCCGGTCCGCTCCACGATCCAGCCCCGCCCGATCCCGGCCGCGGCCC
>JBFGJL010000095.1:0-6230 GCA_041577235.1 Acidimicrobiia bacterium
AAGCGGCCGAAGCGCTTCGCCAGTACGCCCGGCTCCGGGGGTCGCCGGTGGAGGAGCCCGCCCGGCGCCGGCGCCGGTCACGCTGAGTGGCTCACGTTCCTCATCTCCTCATTCACCCTCCATGGGCCGGCACCGACCTGCCGGTGCAACCGGACCAGCTCCACCACCTGCGCACGGTGCTGCGCCTGCAGACGGGTGACCGGGTGGACTACACGGACGGGGCCGGCACCGTCGGCCGGGGAACCTGGCGGGAGGGGACGGTGAGGCGTGGCCGGGAAGACCTCCATGCGGCCCCGTCGCCCCGCCTGACCATGGCGGTGGCTCCACCGCGGGAACGCCATCGACTCCGGTTCCTGGTCGAGAAGCTGGCCGAGCTGGGGGTCGACCGGCTCGCCTGGTTGTCGACCCGGCGGGGGACCGGAAAGGCGGCCGCCGCCGACAAGCTGGAGGCCTGGGCCCAATCCGCCCTCGAGCAGAGCAGGGGAGCGTGGGCGATGGAACTGGCGGGAGCGGTCACCCCGGCCGACCTGGGTGGGACGGTGCTGGTGGCCGACCCCGGTGGCGGTTCCTGGCCGCCGACGGAAGGTGATACGACCGTGGTGATCGGACCGGAAGGAGGGCTGGCCCGGGACGAAATAGGTGGGAAAACCGCCCTGGTCGGGCTCGGAGGGCGTATCCTGAGGGTTGAGACAGCGGCGGTCGTGGGGGCGGTGCGGTTTCTCACCGAGTGCGGTCGCCTGGAGACTGGTCGCTACGCGAAGTGACCTTTTCGCTGGGAGGCGTGCGTGGTAGCCTCGACGCGTGGAGGAGGGCCAATTGATGAGCGACGGCTATAACCAGAGTATTGGACGTCGCCTGCGCGCGATCCGCAAGCAGAAGGGCCTTTCGCTCCAAGAGGTCGAAGCCAACTCCGGGCAGGAGTTCAAGGCGTCGGTGCTGGGTGCCTACGAGCGGGGGGAGCGCAGTCTCTCCCTTCCGAGGATGCAGCGGCTGGCCGCCTTCTACGGCGTCCCGGTGGATCAGCTTCTACCACCCAGCGACCGGTCCGGGCCGGAAGCATCGTCCCGATGGGCCAACGAGGGCGTCTCCATCGATCTCGCCAAGCTAGAGCGAGCCGACACCTCCTCGGAGATCCTGGAGAGGTTCCTCAAGGCCATCCAGATCATGCGGCAGGACTTCAACGGCCGGGTGCTCACCATCCGGCGGGCCGACCTGCGCCTGGTGGCCGGACTGCTCGATCAGAGCGAAGAGGGTCTCAACGACATCCTGGTCGATCTCGGCTTCAGCAGCTGACCCGACCGGTCACGCCTGGCTCGGCTGATGGCCCAGGCTGTGCAGCGCGTCGCGGATCCGTTCTGCTTCTTCCGCCAGCCGCTCGTCCCCGAAGTTGGGGTCGGCATTGGCGAAGTCGAGGTCCCGCACTCCGTTCATCGGAACCAGATGGACGTGGAGATGGGGCACCTCCAGACCGGCGATCATCATCCCTACCTTCGCCGGCTGGTAGACGGCCTGCAGCGCCTCTCCCACCGCCCGGGCGGTGGCCATGAGGTCGCCCAGCAGCTCGGAGTGGGCGTCCAGCCAGTGATCGACCTCGGCTCTGGGCACCACCAACACGTGCCCGGGCCGGAGCGGAGCGATCGAGAGGAAGGCGACGCAGACGTCGTCCTTCCACACGAAGTGGGCCGGAAGCTCCCCGGCGATGATCTTGGAGAACACGCTCGCCATGGTTCCTCGCCCGCGACCCTAGCGCCGGTACTTGGCATCGGAACCTGCTACCGGGCCCGGCACGTTTCTTCGGGGACGATGTCGGTCCCCGGTATACTGGCGAGGCGGTTTCCTCCGCGGAGAGGATTTCTTGCTACCGACTCCATCCCCGGCTGAACTTCATATGCGCGTCTCCAGCAATCATCTGATGCTGGAGCTGCTCGGTGAGCGGGACGAGCACCTGCGGGCGGTGGAGCGTGCCTATCCCGATGTGCGGATCGTGGCACGGGGCAACGAGCTGGTCATCAGCGCCGATGCCGAACGGGCCGAGCGGGTGCGCACGGTGCTGGACGAGTTGCTGATCCTGGTCCAGGAAGGCCAGCGCCTCGACGAAGACCGGGTGCGCCGGGTCATCCAGATGGTGGAGGACGAGGTCCCCAGCCCGTCCGGGGTGTTCAGCGACGGAGTCCCGGTGGGCCGGGGTCGGGTGGTGCGCCCCAAGACCCTCGGACAGCGTCGCTACATCCAGGCCATTCGCGAGAACACGATGGTGTTCGGCGTGGGTCCGGCCGGGACCGGGAAGACCTACCTGGCGATGGCGGCGGCGGTGGAAGCGCTCAACACGGCCGCGGTTCGCCGCATCATCCTGACCCGGCCGGCGGTGGAGGCGGGCGAGCGCCTCGGTTTCCTGCCCGGCGATCTCAGCGCCAAGATCGACCCGTATCTGCGGCCCCTGTACGACGCCCTGTGGGACATGTTGGGTCCGGAGGAGACAGCTCGTCTCACCGAGCGGGGCACCATCGAGATCGCTCCGCTCGCCTACATGCGGGGCCGGACTCTCAACGACGCCTGCGTGATCCTCGACGAAGCCCAGAACACGTCACCCGAGCAGATGAAGATGTTCCTCACCCGGCTGGGCTTCAACTCGAAGATGATCGTCACCGGCGACGTCACCCAAGTCGACCTGCCCACCAACACCGGCTCGGGGCTGCGGGTCGTCCGCAACATCATTCAAGACATCCCCGGTGTCGAATTCGTGGAACTCTCCTCCAAGGACGTGGTCCGGCACCGGATCGTGGCCGCCATCGTCGACGCCTACCAGCTCTATGAGGACCGGCGGGAGGCGACATAGTGCGTCCCCGCCTGGTCAAGTCCGGGATCGTGCTGGCGGCCATCGCCCTGTCGTGGCTGGCCCTTGCCCTTGGTCCGGAAGAGACGGCGGCGACCCTCGACGTGGGTGACGTCGCCAACCAGACCTACCGTGCCACCGCCCCGGTCGAGGTGGAGGACGAGGAGGCCACCACCGCTGCCCGCCAAGCCGCCGCCGAGGCGGTCGAGACGGTCTTTCGCCCGCTGACCGGGGTTGAGGAAGGAGTGGTGGAGCGCATCACCCAGCTCTTCGCCACCGTCCGCGCCGGGGTGGCGGTCGAAACGGTTCCCATCACCACCACCACCAGCTCCCCCGAGGATCTCCGCCCCGATCCGACGACCACCGTTCCGCCCGACGACCAGGAGACCTCCACCACCGTCACCACTCCGGTGGCCACCGTCGACGTGGGAGGGAGGGTCTACCTGGATCTCGACGAGGACGGGGTGTTCTCGGCCGAAGCGGGTGACGCCGGGCTGCGAGCAGTCAGCGTCACCGTCACCGGCGGGGACGGTCAGACCATCGTGGTCGAGACCCAGTCGGATGGCACCTATCAGGCGCGGGGGGTGGCGCCGGGGAGCCTGGAAGTGGAGGTCGACCTGGCCGATCCCGACTTCCCGGCCAATCTCGACCTCGAGGCCGGCACCAGTCCCTATACGACCGAGGCGGAGCCGGGAGCAGTGGTCGAGGTACCGGGGGTGGGTTTCCGCCCGCTCGTGCTCGATCCCGAGGCGCAGGCGGCCGCCCTCCAGGACCAGTACCCGTTCCTGCAGGACTTCACCCGCGCCACCCTGATCACCCTCGCCACCGAAGACGTGGCCCGGAAGGCGGCCGGACAGCTGGCCTACCTCGACGCAGTCGAGGAGAAGGCCATCGCCGTGGCCACCGGCTTGCTGTCGGAGGGCATCCGCACGGGTGAGCTGGAAGGTGAGAAGACCAAGCTGTTCGACCGGCCCCCGATCGTGATCCTCGGTCAGAGCTCGGACCGGGACGCAGCCGAGGCGGTGGCGGACGTAGTCGCCAGCTACCTCGAGATCACCGCGGTGCCCGACATCCAGCAGACCGAGGCCGCCCGCCAGGCGGCCGCCGACGCGGTGGAGCCGGTGATGGTGTCGTACCAGGCGGGCGCCACCATCGTCGCCGAGGGCGAGGAGGTGCGTCCGGTCCACCTCGAGGCCCTCAGCAAGCTGGGAGTGCTCGATCCCGGGACCACCCAGCGCCTGGCCGAGCTGGCGGTGGTGGCGGTCCTCATCGGGGTGCTGGCTTTCTACCTGTCGCGATTCCGACCGCGTTTCTGGGGTCATACCAAGCGGGTGGCGCTGCTGGGCGTGCTGCTGGTGCTGGCGGCGGCGGCGGCGCGCGGGAGCGTCGCTCTGGCCGAGGCAACCAGCCCCTACATCATCCCGGTGACCGCTTTCGGGTTCATGGCCGCCATCTTGTTCGACGCCCGGATCGGGGTGTTGATGGCGGTGGCCGCCGCCACCATGGCCACCATCGCGTTCCGCGAGCCGGGGGTGACGGTGTATGCACTGCTGGCCGGTCTCGCCCCCATCACCTTCGTGTCGTCGATCTCCACCCGCCGGGATGTCCGCCAGGCGGTCGCCTTCACCTCGGTCTCGGTCGGGTTCATCGCCGCCGCCGTCGCCTGGCTCTTCCCCGACGCCGCCACCCGGGATGCCGTCGCGATCTATGTGCGCGACGCGGCAGTCTGGGCGGTGGTGGGATCGGCGGTGGCGAACCTGGTGGCCCTGCAGGCGGTCTCGTTCTTCGAGGCGTTGTTCGACGTCACCACCGCCCCGCGGTTGCTGGACGTGACCGACCGGAACCACCCGGCCCTGCAGCTGCTGCAGGAGAAGGCGTGGGGCACCTTCAACCACTCGCTGATGGTCGGCACCCTGGCCGACGCCGCCTCCCGGGCGATCGGCGCCGACAACCTGCTGGCGAGGGCGGCTGCCTACTACCACGATCTCGGCAAGACCGAGAACCCCCTCTACTTCATCGAGAACCAGTTCGGCATCTCCAACCCCCACGACGATCTGCCGCCCGAACAATCGGTCGAGATCATCCGCAAGCACGTCACGGACGGGATGAGGCTGGCCGCCCGTTTCAGCATCCCGGCCGAGGTGGCCGAGGGGAACGTCACCCACCACGGGGGCTCGATCATGCGCTACTTCTCCGAGAAGGGCAAGGAGCTGTACGGCGCCGAGAACGTGGAGGCGGACGACTACCGTCACGCCGGTCACAAGCCCCGCTCCAAGGAGATGGCCATCTTGATGATGGCGGACGCCATCGAGGGCGCCTGCCGGGCCGTGTTCCAAACCGAGGACCCCACCGTCGACGGGATCGCCAAAGTGGTGGAACGGGTGGTGGGCGAGAAGGTCGACGACGGCCAGCTCTCCGCCAGCGCCCTCACCCTGGGCGAGTTGAGCAGGGTGAAGAAGGCCTTCGTGGACGCCCTGGTCGGCCACTACCACCCCCGCATCCCCTACCCCAACTTCCCGGGGACCTGAGAGCCGGGGGTAGCCTGTGCACCAGACCCTGGGAGATGCGTGGTGAACGTGTTCGTGGCCGACGAGCAGGACGAGATCGTCGACGCCGATGCGCTGCGCAGCCTGGCCGAGCTGGTGATGCGGCGCCAAGGCTTCCCGGAGGAGTCGGAAGTGACGATCCTCCTGGTGGGATCGGAGCAGATCGCCGAGTACAACCAGCGCTTCCTGGACCGGACCGGCCCCACCGACGTGCTCGCCTTTCCGCTGGAAACCCTCAGCCCGGGCGAGATCCCGGGACGGCTGGCGGCGGGACCTCCGCTCAACCTGGGTGACGTGGTCATCGCCCCGGCGGTGGTGAAGGCACAAGCTGCCGAGCACCGGGTCGATTTCGACGACGAGCTCTCGCTGATGGTGGTCCACGGTCTGCTCCATCTGATGGGCTGGGACCACGATTCCGACCCACAGGCCGACGAGATGGAAGCGCGCGAGTCGGAGCTGCTGCGGGAGGCGGGGAGGCGGCGGCGTCGATGAGCACCGTCGCTTTGGTCATCTCGTTCATCCTGCTGGGGGCGGCGGCCCTGCTGCGGGCGGCCGGAGCCTCGCTGGCCAAGACCCCCCGGGCCGATGCCCTCCATGACGCCGCCGAAGGCCGGGCCGGGGCCCGGCTGGTGGCCGACCTGCTCGATCACCGGGCCCGGCTGCAGCCGGGACTGGGCATCGTCCACTCCGCCCTGCTGGTGGCGGCCACCGTGCCGGGCGTCTGGGCGTTGTCGTCGGCCGTGGAAGGCTGGCGGCTGGCGGTGGGGCTGGTCCTGATGGGAGCGGTGATCCTGGTGGGGGGCGACGCCCTCCCCCGCGCCTTTGGACGCCGCCACCCGCGCCGGCTGGCC
>JBFGJL010000096.1:0-6211 GCA_041577235.1 Acidimicrobiia bacterium
GGCGCGTGTTCACCATCCCGCCGTCTCGCTCACACGGGAGGTGGCTCCTCGTCCGCCGGGCGCTCGATCCCTGCCACCTCGTAGGCTTCCGCCTCGTCCAGGGTCTCCCGCTCGAGCAGGGCTTTGGCGAGGGCATCCAGCTTGTGGCGGTTCGCCTCCAGCTCCTCCAGGGCGGTGGCGTAGCACTCGTCCACGATCCGCCGGACCTCGGTGTCGACCAGCTCGTGGGTGTGGGCCGAGATCTGAGCCGGTCCGAACGGGTTCTGCTCGGTGGCCGGGTCCGGGAGCACGGCCAGCGGGCCCACCACCTCGGACATCCCCCACCGCCCCACCATGCGGCGGGCGATGGCGGTCACCTGATCGAGGTCCGACTCCGCCCCGGTGGTCACCTCCCCGTAGACCAGCTCTTCGGCCGCCCGTCCCCCCAGCGCGCCGATGATCTTGCCCCGCAGGTAGTCGGCGGTGTAGGCGTAGCGATCCGACTCGGGGCTCTGGAAGGTGACGCCCAGCGCCCGTCCCCGGGGGATGATCGAGATCTTGCGGACCGGATCGGCGCCGGGCTGGAGCATCCCCAGCAGGGCGTGACCCGACTCGTGGTAGGCGGTCCGTTCCCGCTCCTCGCCGGTGAGCATGATGCGCCGCTCGGCTCCCAACACGATCTTCTCGAGGGCATCGGTGAAGTCGCGCATGGTCACCCGGTCGCGATTACGACGCGCCGCCATCAGCGCCGCCTCGTTCACCAGGTTGCGGAGATCCGCCCCCACCATGCCCGGGGTGGAGGAGGCCACCGCCCCCAGATCGACCTCGTCGTCGAGGGGGACGTCCCGGGTGTGGACCTCGAGAATGGCCTTGCGCCCCGCCTGGTCCGGCGGGCTGACCACCACCCGTCGGTCGAACCGGCCCGGCCGCAGCAGGGCCGGATCCAGGATCTCAGCCCGGTTGGTCGCCGCCAGCACGATCACTCCCTCCGAGCCGCTGAACCCGTCCATCTCGGTGAGGATCTGATTCAGGGTCTGCTCCCGCTCGTCGTGCCCCCCCAGCGAGAACGACCCGCCCCGGGCCCGGCCGATGGCGTCGAGCTCGTCGATGAAGATGATGGCCGGAGCGGCCTTCTTCGCCTCGTTGAACAGGTCGCGCACCCGGCTGGCTCCCACCCCCACCACCATCTCCACGAACTCCGAGGCCGACATCGAGAAGAACGGCACGTCGGCCTCGCCGGCCACCGCCCGGGCCAGCAGTGTCTTCCCGGTCCCGGGTGGTCCGGCCAACAGCACCCCTTTGGGGATGCGGCCTCCCAGCCGCCGATACCGGTCCGGGTTGCGGAGGAAGTCGACCACCTCCACCAGCTCCTCCTCGGCATCGTCGATCCCGGCCACGTCGTCGAAGGTGGTCCGCTCCGCCGATGCGTCGTACAGCTGGGCCCGAGAACGTCCCAACCCGCCAAGTCCCCCGAGGCCGGACAGACCGGACGAGGCCCGGCGGGCGAAGCTGATGAACAGCCAGACGAGCAGCAGGGTCGGCCCGAACCCGAAGACCAGCTGCTGCCAGAAGGGCACCGGTTGGTCGACCGGCGTGGCGTTGACCACCACCCCTTGGTCGATCAGCTGGGTGAGGAGATCGTCGTCGGCGAAGGTGGGCCGTTCGGTCTCGAACTGCAACGAGCTCTCCTCCCCGTCGGGCGGGTAGGTGACCGGCTGCTTGAAGGTTCCCTGGATGGTCTCGCCCCGCGAGGTCACCTCGGCGATGTTGGCCGCCGTCACCTGCTCCTTGAACACCGTGTAGGGAACCCGGAGGCGGGGGGTGGGACCCAGCAGGTTGGAGGTGAGGAACCAGTTGAAGGCCAGCAGGCCCAGCAGCACGAGCCAGAACCACCGATTGCGGGGCAGCAGGGATGGGCGCCTCGGCTCCGGCTCCTCCCCGCCGGGGAGTCCTTCCACCCGCCAGGGATGGGGTTTCTTCTCCTGGTCGTCCTTGCCGGCCGACCGGTTGCTGGAACGGCTAGTCACGCCTCCTCCCTCGCCGTGGCGCTGGTCGGACTGTACCCGGAGCCGGGCGTGCCTAACCCCGCAGTGCCTGGTCGAGGTCGGCGATGAGGTCGTCGACGTGCTCGATACCCACGGAGAGCCGTACCAGATCGGGCGGAACCTCCAGCGTTGTGCCCTGCACCGACAGATGGGTCATCGCCGCCGGGACCTCGATCAGGGACTCCACCCCTCCCAGACTCTCGGCCAGGAAGAACAGCTCGGTGCGGGTGGCGACGGCCTCTGCCTCCGCCCGCCCGCCGCCCGGGCGGAACGACACCATGCCGCCGAAACCGGACATCTGGCGGGCGGCCAGGGCGTGCTGGGGGTGGTCGGGCAGACCGGGGTAGATGACCTCCTCCACCCGGTCGTGTCCGGCCAGGAAGGCGGCCACGGCGGCGGCGTTGGCGCCGTGGCGCTCCATCCGCACTCCCAGGGTCTTCAGACCCCTCAACACCAGCCACGCATCGAACGGCCCCGCCACCGGACCGGCGGCATTGAGCAGGAAACGGAGGCGTTCCCCCAGCTCCGGGTCGGCGGTGACGAGGGCGCCGCCCACCACGTCCGAGTGTCCTCCCAGGTACTTGGTGGTCGAGTGGAGCACCAGGTCGGTTCCATGCTCGAGGGGCCGTTGCAGAAAAGGGGTGGCGAAGGTGTTGTCCACCAGCAGCCAGGCACCGGCGGCGCGGGCGATGGCGGCCGCTCCCGGCAGGTCGACCAGGCGCAACAGCGGGTTGGTGGGGGTCTCGACCCAGAGCAGGCGGGTGGAGGGCCGCACCGCCGTCTCCAACAAGCGGAGGTCGGTCATGTCGACCGCCGTCCAGGCCACCCCGTGCTCGGCCAGAACTCGGGCAAAGAAACGGAAGGTGCCGCCGTAGGCGTCGTCGGGGAGGATGACGTGGTCGCCCGGACGGAGCAGGTAGCCCACCAGCGAGGTGGCACCCATCCCGGAGGCGGTGGCCACGGCCGTCCCCGCCTCCCCTGCTCCCTCCAGGGCGGCCAGGGCGCTCTCCAGCGCGGTCCGGGTGGGGTTGGCGGTGCGGGAGTACTCGTATCCGAGGTGGTCGCCCGGTGCCCGCTGGGCGAAGGTGGAGGTGGCGTAGATGGGGACGACCACCGCTCCGGTGGCGGGATCGGGGTCCTGGCCGGCGTGGATGGCGCGCGTCTCGAAACGCATCACAGCAATCCTTCCGCCCGCATCCAACCGTCGTTGAAGACCTTGGACACGTAGCCGCGGCCGGTGTCGGGGAGGATCACCACCACCAGATCGTCCGGTCGTTCGGTCGCCACCTGCGCGGCACCGTGCACCGCCATCCCCGCAGACCCTCCCACCAGCAGCCCCTCCTCCCGGGCCAGCCGGCGGGTGGTGGCCAGCGCCGGGCGGTCGGGGACGGTGATCCACTGATCGACCACACTCGGGTCGAAGGTCTCGGGCCAGAAATCCTCGCCAACCCCTTCCACCTCGTACTGGTGGACGTGGTCGGGAGATCGAGCGGTGAAGATCGAGCCTTCCGGGTCGACCCCGACCACGTGCACGGACGGGTTCTGTTCCTTGAGGTAGCGACCCGTCCCGGAGATGGTACCGCCGGTCCCAACCCCGGCGACCAGAGCGCCGACGGTGCCGTCGGTCTGCTCCCAGATCTCGGGGCCGGTGGTTCGGTAGTGGGCGTCGGGATTGGCCGGGTTGGAGTACTGGTCGGGCGAATAGGCGCCCTCGATCTCCTTCACCAGCCGGCGGGCCACCCCGTAGTACGAGTCCGGATGGTCCGGAAGCAGCTCGGTGGGGGTGACGTGCACCTCGACCCCATAGGCCCGGAGGAGATCGATCTTCTCGGTGCTCACCTTGTCGGGCACGGTGCAGATCACCCGGTAGCCGCGGATCGCACCGACGATGGCCAGCCCCACTCCCGTGTTGCCGCTGGTGGGCTCGACGATGGTGCCTCCCGGGCCGAGAAGACCGAGTTCCTCGGCCCGATCGATCATGGCCGCAGCGATCCGTTCTTTGATGGATCCGCCGACGCCCACGTGCTCGACCTTGGCGACCAGGTTTCCGGGGGGATGGAGTCGCTCCAGCCGTACGAGCGGGGTCCGCCCGATCGCCGCCAGAGCGTCGTCGAAGATCTGCATAGGGCCAATCTAAAGGCTGGCCGCCCAGGGCCGTTACGGCGGGGCGGTACCCTGATCGGCGGTATGAATCGCGCCGTCCGCCTGACCTGGTCCGCTCTCGGCCTGTCGGTCGTCGTCATCCTCCTCGGGGCGCTGGTCCGGGCCACGGGATCAGGGGCCGGATGTGGCCGCAGCTGGCCCACCTGCCATGGGGCGCTCATCCCCCCGGAGCTGGCCGGAGCGCGCGCCATCGAGTTCACCCACCGCGCCGCCAGCGGGGTTGCGCTGCTGGCCGTGGCGCTGGTCGTGATCGTGGTCTTCCGCTCGTATCCAGGCGGGCACCCGGCCCGGGCTGGCGCCGGCTGGTCGGCCATCGCCATCCTCGGCGAGGCGGCGATCGGAGCCGGCCTGGTTCTGTTCGAATGGGTGGGCGAGGATCAATCCGTCGCTCGGGCGGTGGCGGTCCCGCTCCATCTGGTCAACACCCTGCTGTTGCTGGCGGCGCTGACCCTCACCGCCTTCTGGGTCCTCGGGGGCGGCCGGATGCGCTTCGCCCGCGACCGGGCCCTTGCTCGCAAGCTGCTGGCGGCGGCGGCGGGCATGCTGGTGGTGGGCGCCACCGGGGCGGTGACCGCGCTGGCCGATACTCTGTTCCCGGCCGAGTCTCTGGCGGAGGGGCTGGCCGCCGATCTGGCCGGAGCGGAGCACTTCCTGACCCGGCTGCGGGCTCTCCATCCGGTGGTGGCCATCGTGGTGGGGGTGTTCATCGCCTTTCTGGCCCGCTGGCACGGGTTGGGAGCACCGGAGCGGCGGCGGGTCTCCATGCTGATCATCGGGCTGGTGGCGGCTCAGCTGGTGGCGGGGGTCCTCAACGTGGTGCTGCTCACCCCGCTGTGGCTGCAGCTGCTCCACCTGTTCCTGGCCGACGCCCTGTGGGTGGCGCTGGTCTGGTTTGGGGCGGTTTCCCTGGCCGAACGGACGCCGCGGCCGGCCCGATCGCCGGTCGGCTGAGCCCGGGTCGTCAGCCGGCCAGCTGGCTCCGCAGGTCGGCGGCGGACTCGACCGGGGCCAGACAGGACAGCTGTCGACACACGTAGGCCAGGGTCTTGCCCTCCCGAGCCCGCTCCCGCAGGAGCGGCACCCGCTCGGCGCCGGCGCCGGCCGGATCGACCGCCAACGCCACGCCCGGCCGGAACCGTTCCCACACGACCTGCGCCAGTGACTCCGCCTCGGGACCCACCACCGCCACCTCCTGGCCCTCGGCCGTCATCGAGTAGAGCACCGACAGCAGGTGTCCGACCGCCGACGGGAAGGCCTCGATCAGCCGGGCTCCCGCCCGCACCAACCCCTCGGCCCGGTCGCGCAGCTCGCCGGCTCCGGTGTAGAGCGACAGCAGGAACAACGCCTCGGCCGCCAGAGACGAGCCGGAGGGAAGCGGGTTGTCCATGTGGTCGGTCGGGCGCTTGATGAGGGGATCGGCGTCGGCGCCGGTGCTGTAGAAGGACCCGTCCTCCCCGGCGAACAAGTCGATCATGTCCTCGACGAGCTGTTCTGCCGCGGCGAACCAGCCCGGCTCTCCGGTGGCGCGATAGAGGGCGAGCAGGCCAACCGCGTAGGCGCCGTAGTCCTCCAAGAAGGCGGGGATGGTGGCGGTGCCCAGACTCCACGAGCGGAGCAGGCGACCGTCCGGGCGCCGCAGGTGGGTCAGCACGAACTCGGCGCTGCGGCGGGCCGCCTCCACGTAGCGGTCCTCCCTCCACACTGCTCCGGCCTCGGCCAGGGCCCGTATCGCCAGACCGTTCCAGGACGTCACCACCTTGTGGTCGAGGCCGGGCCGGACCCGGCGGGTGCGAGCCGCCAGCAGACCTTCCTTGGCCCGTGCCACGGCCGCTTCCACTGCCGAAGGCTCGAGGTCGAGCTGGGCGGCGACCTCTTCGATCGGCTTCGCCTCGTGGAGGATGTTGGCGCCCTCGAAGTTGCCGCCCTCGGTCACCCCGAAGTAGACCCGGGCCACGGCCGCGTCGCCTGCGGCCGCCTCGTCGAACTCGGCGGCCGTGAAGACGTAGAACTTGCCCTCCACCCCC
>JBFGJL010000097.1:0-6192 GCA_041577235.1 Acidimicrobiia bacterium
ACGCCCGTACCAGGAACGCCGCCATCTGTCCGCGGGTGACGTCGTCGCCTGGGCAGAACAGGGTGCCTCCGCAGCCTTTGGTGATGTCCTCGTCCGCCAGCCAGAGGATGTCGTCGACGAAGGTGCTCCCGCCGATGTCGGAGAAGCCCACTACCCGCAGCGCGAACGCATCGCCGCTCCGGCCGCTGACCGAGATCCGGGTGCCTTCCACCACCGCGTACTCGCCCGACTGGAGAACGTGGCCGACCCCATAGGGGCTGGGCGGGGCTTGCAATCGCAGCGAGATGATGCCGGGACAGCCCATGAAGTTGACGTCGATCAGGTCACAGTCCTGGTCGACCAGGTACACCTCGACCCCTTCGTAGGAGGCGGGAATGGGATCGTCGGGCCTGGTCACTCGGACGCCGGCGGCGGCCATCACCCCGGGGCGGGCAGTGGGTGCCACCAGGAGCTGTTTCCCGGCCCCGTCGGCCGGTCGCAGCGTCACCGTCTCGATGCCGCCGCCGAAGACCACCACGTCCCCCGGGTCGATCCAGCCGGCGGCGTAGCGGTTGAAGGCCAGCGTGCCGTACGAGGCCGGAGGCGAGAACCCGTCTTCGTCGCGGTTGCCGCTCATCAGATCGATGGGGTTGTCGTACTCGATCAGCACCCCCCCTTCGAACGACTCCCCCGAATAGGAATGGGGCCAGTGGATCGAATGCCCTATCTCATGGGTGATGCCCTGCGGGAAGGTGGGGAGGAGTCCCCCGCCCACCACGACGTACCGCCCGTTGCCCGGGAAGGTCCGGGGCAGCTCCACACAGGTGAGCCCTTCGACACAGACCGGACCGGCGCTGGCAAACCCGGGCAGGTTGTCGTCGGTGACGATCACCGCCGCCTCGTAGGTGCCGGGGGAGGCGTCGCCCACCTCGGCCACGCACCCGAAGTAGTCGGCAGCCGAGACGGTGCCGCCGGTGGTGAACGTCGGCTGGTAGGCACCGCCCGACCAGAAGTCGTAGTAGGGCGCCACCTGCAGCTCGAGCACGTCGAGGATCTCGTCGAACGTGATGGCGACCATTCCGAAGGGAACGTCGCACTTCCACACCTCGAATCGGTCGACCCCCACCGAGTAGCGGCCGACGAAGTCGGCCAGCCCCACCAGCCCCAGCGGATCATCGGCGAAGGGGTCGAAGGTGGCCAGCAGGGAGAGGGAGGGTGGCTGCTCCAGCGGGGGAGGATCGGGCACGACGATGTCGGGGACCGGCTCGGGGCCGGCGATCGCCGCCGGTGGAGCCGCAGTGCCCAGCATCAGCACCGCTGCCACCAGCGCAGCCGCCCGCCGTACCGGCCTTCGCCCAACGGCTCTTCGAGCCACGTCGTTTCCTCCCGACAGACGATCCCCCCTCCTGGGCAGACCACCCTACCGGGTCCGATCGGGAGTTCCGTCCGCTGGTACAGTCGATGGGCAGCAGAGGAGCATTCGTGGGCGGTTTGGACATCCTGTGGGCCGGCTGGCGGCGGGCCTACGTGGAAGGTTTGGCCGAGCCGCCCGACGGCTGCCTCTTCTGCCTCCTGCCCACCCAACCCGACGCAGAGGCGCTGATCCTGCGGCGGGGACGGCACGCCTTCGCGGTCCTCAACCGTTTCCCCTACGTCACCGGCCACCTGATGGTGGGTCCTCTTCGGCACGTGGCCGAGCTGGCCGACCTGACCGGGCCCGAGCGCGGGGAGATCTGGGAACTGCTGGTCGCCGCCCAGGAGGCCGTCGACCGGAGCCTGGCGCCCGACGCCTACAACATGGGAGCCAATCTGGGAAGGGTGGCGGGGGCGGGCGTCCCCGCCCACCTCCACTTCCATCTCGTGCCTCGGTGGTCCGGCGACACGAACTTCATGAGCGTCATCGGCGGGACCCGGGTGCTGCCCGAGGATCTGGAGGACACCTTGGCGCGGCTGCGGGCCGTCTTTCCCGACTAGCCGGACGGTGCCGACGCCCGCGCCTGACGGATGAGCTCCTGTTTGAGGTCCCACAGGCGGGCCGTCAACGACACGTGGTAGACGTGGGGGTTGATCAGCCGCCGCACGCCGGGGTCGAGGCGCCCGACGTCGGCGTCCCGCCGGGCCCGCATGGTGTCCATGTCGTCCTCCGGGCCGATCCTCGTTCCGTCCCGCAACACCTCCACCAGCAGCGGCTCGACTCCCGAGATCTCTTCGCGGGCCAGAGCTCGGGAGCTGCCGTGGCGGGTCGGGTGACGGAGCACCAGGGGGTCGACTCTCTGGGGGTCCTCGCCGGCCAGGGAGAGGACGTCGGCGGTGGCCCTTCCACGGGCGTCGTACACCCTCCAGACGCCCTTGTCGCCCGGGTTGGGGACCTTCTCGATCGACTCGGAGAGTTTGATGGCCGGAGTCCACTCGCCGTCGCTTCGGACCGCCACCACCTTGTAGACGCCGTCGAGCACGGCATCGCCCTGGGAGGTGATGAGGCGGGAGCCCACGCCAAAACTGAGCCGGCCGATCACGTCGGCCGCCTCGATACCGTAGCGGGGGGCCTCTTCGTCGATCTGGGCGAGGATCTGCCAGATGGCCAGCTCGTCGAGCTGGCTGGAGAGAACGATCGTCGTGTCCTCGAATCCGGCCTTGTTCAGTACTAGCGCCGCTTGGATGCTCAGGTAGGCGAGGTCGCCCGAGTCGAGCCTGATCCCGAGCGGACGGTGGCCACCGCGCTGCAGCTCCTCGAAGACCGTGACCGCGTTGGGGAGGCCCGACCGGAGGGTGTCGATCGTGTCCACCAGCAGCAGGCAGTCGTCCGGGTAGACCTCGGCGTAGGCGCGGAAGGCCTCCAGCTCCCCCAGCCCCAGCGCCATGAACACCTGCACCATCGAGTGGGCGTGGGTGCCGCGGGGGGTGTGACCAAGCAGACGCGACATTCCCACGTTGGAGGTGGCGGTGGCCCCCCCGATCATGGCGGCTCGAGCTCCGGCCGAGGCTCCGCGCTCGGGGGCGCGACGCATCCCGAACTCGAGCAGGGGCCGGCCGCGTCCGCTCTCGAACACCCGCGACGCCTTGGTGGCGATGAGGGTCTGGTAGTTGAGATGGTTGAGGAGAGCGGTCTCCAGGATCTGGGCCATGGCCAGCGGGCCCTCCACCACCGTGAGCGGAACGTGAGGATGGACCACCCGCCCCTCCGGGACCGCCCGGAGCGTGATCCCGCCGAAGTGGCCGTGTTCGCTCAGCCAGGCGAGGAAGTCGTCGGCGAACATCCGTTCACCGGTGACGCCGGTCTGGGCGCGCAGATAGTCGATGTCCTCCTTTTCGAATCGGGACTCCGTCATCCAGTCGATCAGCCAGGCCAGCCCGGCGTTGATGCAATACCCGGCCTGGTGGCGTCCGTAGTCCGGATAGGTGCGAAAGAAGTGGTCGAACCGGGCGGGACGCTCGTGGAAGCCGGCCCGGAAGTACAGCTGGGCCATAGTCAGCTGGTAGAAGTCCGTGAACAGGATCCCTTCGGCCCGGCGGCGGTCGGCGGCTCGCATGCATTCACCTCTCGAGTCCGGTGGAGGTTACCGGCCGCAGACGTGCCCGGGGTGGGACTCGAACCCACACGCCCTTGCGGGCAGCGGATTTTAAGTCCGCCACGACTGCCAATTCCGTCACCCGGGCCGGTGCCGCCAGGCTACACCGGTCCCTCAGGCCGTCAGCGCCACCCCGTCCAGCAGGTCGTGTTCGGAGATGACGATCTGCTCCAGACCGAGGTGGTCGACCACGATGCGGGCGATGATCGCCCCTGCCAGGATGACCGGCGCCCGCCCGGGCGCCAGAGAACCGATCCCGGCCGTTTCCTCCACGGTGAGCGAGGCCAGCCAGACGACCAGATCGGACAGCTGGGAGGAGCTGAGCCGGCTTCCGTGCACCGCCGCCCGGTCGTAGGCAGACAGATCGAGCGCCATCGCCGCCAGGCTGGTGAAGGTGCCGGCCACTCCCACTGCCTCCTCCGGCGCCGGGTCGAGGTCGACCGGCCTCAGCGCCTGTTCGACCGCGCTGGTGGCCGCCTGTACCTGAGCGGCCGGAGCCGGACGGTCGGGAACGACCCGTTCGGTCAGGCGGACGGATCCGACCTCGAGGCTGCGGGCGAAGTCGGGGCGGTGGAGGCCGGCGACCAGTTCGGTCGAGCCACCCCCGATGTCGATCACCACCCGGCGCCGGGAGCCGGGGGGAAGACCGAGGCCGGCCCCGGCGAACGACAGCGCCGCCTCTTCCTCGCCGCTGATCACCTCCGGGCTCACGCCCAGCGCCGTCTCGGCCCGGGCGAGAAATCCCGCCCGGTTGGCGGCGTCACGAGTGGCCGACGTGGCCACCGCCCGCTTCCGCTCCACTCCCGCCTCCTGCATGGACTGGCCGTAGCGGCGGAGGGCCACCAGGGTCCGCTCGATGGGACCGGCCCCGAACATCCCTCTCCGGTCCACTCCTTCCCCGAGCCGGGTGATGGTGGTGACCCGCTCGATCTCCGACAGCTCCGAGCCGGTGCGGTCGGCCACCAGCAGCCGCATCGAGTTGGTGCCGATGTCGACCGCCCCCACCCTCATCGTGGCTCGCGCCACAGCGGGTTCAGTCCCACCGATCCGTCCGACCGGGCCGCTACGCACGCCACCGAACAGTCGAGCGGTTCCACCCAGGGGGCGACGACCTCCCCCACCGGGTTGTCGTGGCCGGCGGCGTGGTCGGCGTAGTGGGCGTGCAAGCATTTGACCGTTGCGCCTCCTCCCACCCCGCCCCCGGGCCGGAGCGGGGCGGAGGGCGGCACCAGGGCGTCGCGCTCGGTCGCGTACCGCCGGTGGGACGCCTGCAGTCGCGCTCCGAAGGCGGGATCGGCTGACGCCCGCCGGTCCATCGCTCGCACGCCCCCGGCCGCCTCCAGCCTCCCGACCCGGCTGCGGGCCAGCGGGCAGGACAGCCAGTACCGGGTGGGAAAGGGGGTGCCGTCATCGAGCACGGGGGGAACCGCCACCACCACCGGCACCTCCAGGTGGCAGCGACTCACCACCTCCACCGGGGCGCGCAGCGGCCGCTCGAGCTGGGCTGCCACCGCCGCCTGGTCGTTCATCCCACCCCGGCGTCGACCAGGTCGGCGCCGGTGAGGAAGTCCCAGACCTGGCGAAGGAAGGTCTGCTCCTCCCCCCCGGCGTCATCGTGGCGACGGTCCGGCCGGGCAGCCTCCGGTTCGGCCGGATCGACGATCTGATAGGCGATCTCACCCTCCCGCACGTATCCCAGGTTCTCGCGAGCGAGCCGTTCGACCTCGGTGTCGGTCTTGAGGGCGGCGGCCAGCACCTCCAACCGGGCGTTCTCCTCCTGGAGGAGCTCCAGCTGCTGGCGGGCCAGGTCCACCGATCGCCGCTGAGCGATGATCTGGCGCAGCGGGAGGACGTTGGTCAGCACCACTGCCAGCGCCACCAGCAGCAGGGCCGGGACGACGAACGAAGCCCGCCGGCGCCGGCTCACCTCCAACCTCCGAAGGCATCCCAGCCGGCATATCGAGCCTGATCCCCGAGGGTCTCCTCGATCCGGAGGAGCTGGTTGTACTTGGCGGTGCGTTCACCCCGGGCGGGGGCCCCCGCCTTGATCTGGCCGGCGTTGGTGGCGACCGCCAGATGGGAGATGAAGGCGTCCTCGGTCTCGCCGGACCGGTGGCTGACCATCCGTCCGTATCCGGCGCTCAGCGCCGTCTCCATCGTGCGCAGGGTCTCCGACAGGGTCCCGATCTGGTTGACCTTGATGAGGATGGCGTTGGCGGCACCCTCCCGGATGCCGCGGCGCAGGATGTCCTCGTTGGTGACGAACAGGTCGTCGCCCACCAGCTGCACCCGTGCTCCGAGCCGGGTGGTGAGCCCGACCCATCCCGGCCAGTCGTTCTCGGCCATGCCGTCTTCGACCGAGACCAGCGGGAACTCGTCGACTAAACCGACCAGGAAGTCCACCATCTCGTCGGCGGTGAAGTCCTTTCCCTCCAGCTCGTAGTGGCCTTCCCGATGCAGCTCGGAGGAAGCCACGTCGAGAGCGAGCGCGATGTCCTCCCCCAACCGGAAGCCGGCGGCTTCGACCGCCTCGGCCAGCAGCTCCAGCGCCGCCCGGTTGGTGGCGAGGTTGGGTGCGAACCCCCCTTCGTCGCCCACGTTGGTGGACAACCCCGAGCCTCCCAGCACCTTCTTCAGGGCGTGG
>JBFGJL010000098.1:0-6142 GCA_041577235.1 Acidimicrobiia bacterium
CGTGGCGTTCTCTTCGCCCCGGAGGGCGGCAAGACGCTCGTCGGCTTCGGCCACCTGCCGTCGCTGCTCCTCCACCACTGCGAGCTCGGGCCGGTCGTGGAGGGAGCCGGCCAGCGCCTCCACCCGCCTGCTGGCGTCCTCCCACCGCGATTGAACAGCCGCCAGCTGTTGTCGGGCGGCGGCCACCTGCTCGCCGGCTTGGGACCTGGCCTCCTCGGCCTGGGCACGGGCGACGGCGGCTTCTCCCAGCACCGCAGGCGGGGCGGCGTCCGGACGCTCGGTCACCGGCTGCCGGCACACCGGACAGGGCTGCCCCACCTCCAGCCCGGCGGCGAGGTCGTGGGCGGCGTGGTCACGGCGCAGCTGCTCCTCCCGGAGGCGGGCCTCGGTCAGGACCGCCACCGCTTCGGACTCGGCAGTGGCCGCCTGCTCGGATGTCTGCCGGGCGGCGGTCACCTGCTCGGCCAGGCGCCGGTGCTCCTCCTCCTCCTCCGTGAGGCGGCGGTGAGCGGCGGCCACTTGCTCCAGCTCGGCCACCTCCGGTAGGGCGGTGCGTTCCTGCTCGGCCGTGGCCAGCCGTCCGGCCAGCTCGGTCAGGGCGCCGGCCAGCCCCTTGCAGGTCTCTTCCGCCTGGCGCCGGTTTCCCTCTAGGGTCTCCAACCCCGGCGGCTGCCGGATGGCCCCCAGTCGAGTCAGCTGCTGCCGGGCCTGGTCCGCCTCCTCTGCCCGCTGCTCTGCCTCGCGTTGTAGCCGCTCGAGCTCCGGTTCGGCGGCGTCGAGTTGGGCCCGGAAGCCTCGCAGGGCGGTCAGCCGGACGGTCGCCTCGGCTTGCGCCTCAGGAGTGAGGGCGGCCAGCTCGGCCAGTTGGGCCTGCACCGGCCCCTGCTCGGCCTCGGCCGCCACCCGCCGCTGATTGGCCAGTTCCCGCATCCGCTCGTAGACCTTCAGGTCGAGCAACTCTCGCAGCAGCTTCTGGCGGTCGGACGGCTTGTCGTGCAAGAAGGCGGCGAACTCGCCCTGGGGCAGCACCACGCTCTTGGTGAAGTGATCGAACCCCAGCCCCAGCAGCCGTTCCACGGCCGCGCTCACCTCGTCGGCACCGCTGGCCAGCGGGCGCCCGGCTTGCTCGAGCCGGGCCTCGGCGGTGGTGGCACCGGTGCGGGTGCGGCGCACCACTCGCGCCACCGTGTAGGAGTCCGAGCCGATCGAGAAGTCGAAACGGATCCGGGCCTCGAGCGCGCCCAGCGAGATCACCGGCGCCACGTCCCGCTGGCCGAGGCGGGGAACCGAGCCGTACAAGGCGAAGCAGACGGCGTCGATCAAAGAGCTCTTGCCACTCCCGGTTGGTCCTACCAGCGCGAACAGGTCGGCCCCGGTCAGGTCGACGACGGTCTCTTGGCGAAAGGCGGTAAAGCCCTGGAGCTCGATGCGTTCAGGCCTCATGTGCCTCGGCCAGCAGCTCGTCGAACAGCTCGATGAGCCGTTCGTCCTCTACCTGACGGTGCCGCAGATACTCGGCGAACAGCTCCCGCGGGGGCCGACCGAGCCGGATGGGAGGCGGCTCCGGCCCCTGGTCGCGGCGGGGGCCGACCAACACCACGTCCACCGCCTCGGGGAAGAGTTCCCGGACCTGTTCGGCCAGGCCGATCCGGGCCGCCTCCTGGAGCTCGACACGGAGGAAAGCTGCGCCGGTGGTGCCGGCCAGGGCCGCCACCTCCTCCAACGTCCCGCTCAGCTTTCGCAGCCGGCGCCCCGCGTGGAGATCCACCGGGGTGACTTCGGCGGGAAGCCCAGGCTGTACCTCCACCACCAGCACCGCCTTGTCGTCCTGGGTTTCACCGAAGTCCAGCTGCAGTGGCGAGCCGCAGTACCACACCGGGGGGGCCGCCGGGATCCGTTGCTGGCGATGGAGGTGGCCCAGGGCCACATAGGACAGATGGCCGGGGAAGGCCTGGGCGGGCACCGAGTAGTCGAAGATGGTGTGGGCCGATCGTTCCCCACCCCCGAGCACACCCCCATGCACCATGAGGTGGGCGACCACCAGGTTGACCTGGTCGGGGGTGGACTCCTCGGTGAGGCGGGCGATGACCGACTGGAGCCGGCCGGCGTAGCGACCGCCGTGCTCATCAGGGTCGAGGGCCATCAGCTGGTCGGCGCCGATGATCGCCCGCTGGCCGATGAACGGGAGCAGGACCACCCGGGCGGTCTCACCCGACGCGGTGGAGACGGTGACCACTCCGCCCTGATCGGGCCGCTCCAGGGTGGCACCCACGGTGACCCGGCCCAGGTCCAAGAGCGGAGCCACCGCCTGCAGGCGGCGAGGGTGGTCGTGGTTCCCGGCCACCATCACCACTGGTGCCACCGCGGCGAGATCGAGCAGGGCTCGATAGACGATCCGCTCGGACTCGGCCGATGGGGAGGCGAGATCGAACAGATCTCCGGCCACCACCACCAGGTCGACCTCGTGGCTTGCCGCCAGGCCGGCGATCTCGGCCAGCACCGCCCGGTGCTCGTCGCTCCGGCTCCTGCCCCGGATGGTCCGGCCCACGTGCCAATCCGACGTGTGGAGAATCTTCACCGCGGCGATCGTACCGGGTCGGCTTCCTCCCTCCCGGGACCTCCTAGGGTGAGGCCATGACCGACCGGCCGCTGTGGACCTGTCCTCGTTGTGGCAAGCGGTTCGTCAACCGCAACACCTTCCATTCCTGCGGACGCCACACGATCGAGCAGTACCTGGAGGGAAAGGGCCCGAGAGCGCGACAGCTGTGGGAGTCGCTGGTGACGCTGGTGGAGCGCTGCGGCCCTTTCGACTTCGTGGCCAACAAGAGCCGCATCGGTTTCATGGTGCGGGTCCGCTTCGCTGGGATCACCAACCTGAGCGAGCGGGGGATGACCCTCGGCTTCTGGCTGAAGGAGCGGATCGAGAGTCCCCGTTTCAGCAAGGTGGAGCAGTACACACCCCGGGACTGGGGCTACCACCTGCGGATCACCTCACCGCAAGATCTGGACGACGAGGTGGCCGGCTGGCTGTGCCGGGCCTACCAGGTGGGGTGCCAGCAGGCAGACTGAAACGTCCCACGCCACCCAGATCGAGCGTCACCCGAGGCCGGAAGGTGTGCGAGGACCGGGCGGGTGCGGAGATGCCCTCCCAGGGATCGAGGTCGACTGGCGGGTGTCCGGTGCGCCCGAGTTCGGCCACGGCGTCTCCTGCAGCGGCAGCCGCAGAGACTTGGGAGTGTTCCTGACCGGCCGGACTCCCCCCACGTCTGTCGACAGCGCCTGACAGACGCCGAAGGCGTGTGCATCAATAGAGTCGACACCGTGGAACATCGCGGCTTCGTACTCATCGCCGACATCACCGGATACACGACATATCTGAACGAGTCGGAACTCGCCCACGCCCAAGGAACACTCACGGACCTCCTCGAGCTACTCGTGACCACCACGCGACCGCCCTTCGTGGTGGCACAACTGGAAGGCGACGCGGTGATGAGCTACGCCTTCGAGGACGGGTTCGTCGACGCCCAGACGTTCCTGGAGAGGGTGGAACACGTCTACGTGGAGTTCAGGCGGGCGATCGACCTGATGGTGTTGAACAACACCTGCAAATGCAACGCATGCGCCAATGTCTCGACCCTCGACCTCAAGTTCTTCGTTCACCACGGGATCTTCGCGATCCAGCCCGTGGGCGAGGTGAAACAACTGCTCGGTGCCGACGTCAACCTGATTCACCGGCTTCTCAAGAACACCGTGAGTTCCGAGACCGGTCACAGGGCATACCTCCTGCTCACCGAGTCGGCGATCGATGGCCTGGGGCTCTCCCCCGCTGCCGAGGGTCTCACAGCCCATCGCGAGTCCGTAGCCGACTTCGGCGAGGTATCGGTGTGGGTGAAGGACATGCACCCGGTCTACGAGGCAACGCGCCAATCCGAACGCCTTCTCTACGAGCCAGACCAGGTGCTGGTGAGGCTCGGCACCGACTTCCCGCTGCCGATCGAGTCGGTCTGGGCCTACGCCAATCAGTCCGAGTTTCGCAACCTGGTCATCGGCTCGGACAGCTACGAGGTGCTCGACCGCAAGTCAGGACGGGTCGCCGAGGGCAGCACCTATCAGTGCTATCACGGACGGATGACCGTCACCCAGGTGGTGCTGGACTGGGTGCCGTTCGAACGAGTGGCTCTGAGACAGATGATCCTCTCCGGGAAGAGACCCACGACGACCGTCCTCGATCTGCGATTCTCGTCATCCGCCACCGGCACCCGCTTCAGCCAGATCGTCACGCGACCTTCCGGCCCCCCACTCCGTCGGTTGATAGCCGGTCTGATGCTGAGGATGTCTGCGCGGCGCGCCCAGACGATGATGGACCGATTCCGGGATCGGGTCGTCGACGACTACCGCTCCCGCGCCACGGTCGACCACGAGATTCGAAGTGTGGAGCGCAGCGTCATCGAAGAGGCGGCATCCATCGGCCTTCGGTCGACTCACCCGGGTCGTGGCGAGCCGGACGCCTAGCCCCCCAGACGAATATAGCCGCCCACCCCACCCGGTCGGATCGTCACCTCTACCGAGGGGTTCTGGCTGAGCGCCTCGACCACGGGATCGCTGGGGGTGCCGTAGATCTCGAAGGCCGTCGTGTCGATGAGCTCAGCCGCCCGAGCGACCCTCTGCTGTGCCCCCTCCATGTGGGCATCCATGGCGTCTGCGTCGGGGAAGACGAGGATGAAATGAACCTGTCCATCGTCCGCGTCCAAATAGCCGTAGTGGAGGACTGTCCCCGGCTTCTCCGCCTCCAGGGCAGAGAACATCTCCGGACTGAGCTCTCTCAGCTCGTCGAGCTTCCCCTCCTTGACCGTGCTGTGGCTGATGAAGACGATTGGTTCGGGCATCTCAACCTCCTCGCGACTCCGTCCACGGAACCTACGCGTGTGTCGGTCCCGACGCGCCGTGGCCCGTTGAGCAGCCTCGACATGAGCACGCAGACCAGCAGCGGGAGGGTGGCCACGGCAACCAGCCCCGCGACCTTTGCGACTCGAGCCCGTGTCCGAGCGACGACAGCGCCGCCGGCGTGTCACTCGCCGGCCAGCCCCTCGAAGGGATCGTCCGGCTGACCGTTCCCGGTGGGGGCGGGTCCCGCCTCGGCCGCCCGGGTGGCCCAGGCCGGGAAGGGGAACTCCAGCACCAGCGGGACCGGCAGCTCCGGCTGGCTCACCAGCATGGTTCCCGGCTTGATGATGGTGGCCCGTTGCCGCTGCACCGAGGGAAGGAACCCGTACTCCTCGCGGGCGGCCTCGGCCGAGTCGAGCCGTCCCACCACCCGGATCGACGAGTTGGCGATGATCCGGCGCTCGACCTCGCTGGCGGTCTGCTGGGCGCCGATGAGGATCACACCCAGGCTCCGTCCCCGCTCGGCGACGTCCAACAGGATCTCCTTGATGGGGCTCGACCCCTCCCGGGGGGCGTACTTGTTGAGCTCGTCCAGCACCACCACCAGCAGCTCCTTGGACTGGCCCTGGCGCTCCTTGTCCTCGAAGGCGCGCCGGACCGTCACCCCCACCACGAACCGTTTGGCCCGGTCGTGCAGGTTGTGGAGGTCGACCACCGTCACCTGATGGTCGAGCCGAACCTGGTGGCGCTTGGCGTTGGGCACGTCCGCCCGGATCAGCCGCTCCACGTGCCGCACGGCTCCCGCCAAACGGCGCATGAAGGCATTGATCGAGCCGGTGCCGATGGCCGGCCCCGCCCAGGCGACGCGGGTGTCCTCTCCCTGGACCCGATCCCCGACGATGTCCACCAGATCCCGGAAGGTGCGGGCGGTGCGGCCCTCGATCGACACCCCGCCGTCGTCGAGGGGGGTGGCCCGACGGAGCTGGGCCATCACGTTGTAGATGACCATCGTGTACTGGGCGCGGTCATCTTCGGCGTCGGCGAAGAGGAAGGGCAGCAGGTCGTCGTGGCAGAACTCGGCCAGCGTCCAGAAGAAGGAGGTGACCCCCTCGGTGCGGGCGGCGACGTCGGGAACGGCTGCCCGCGATTCCGGACGGGGCGGGGCGAAGATCCCCACCGACCGAAAGGCGCCGGAGGGGAGGCCCAGGGTCTTGTAGAGCTCGACATGCTGGTCGTCCAGCAGCAGGTTGGGTCGATC
>JBFGJL010000099.1:0-6141 GCA_041577235.1 Acidimicrobiia bacterium
AAGGCGGCCCCGAGAGGGGCCGCCTTCTCTGTGGCGCCGGTCGTCTCAGTAGTCGACGTCGAGTTCCGCCACCGCCGCCGCCCATTGCTGGATCGCGGCCTGGTGCATCATCAGCTTGGCCAGATTGCCGCCCACCTTCAGCTTGCCGGTCATGAAGGCGGTCTGCGTGTTCAGCTCCCCCTTGGAGATCGCCACGGCCGTGCCGTAGTCGTTGGTGATGGTCACGTCCGCTCCCTGCAGCTCCCCGGTGGCGAGGGTGGTGGTCCCGTCCGCCGCCTGGAGGTAGTACTTGATCTCACCGTCTTCGGGCGGATCGGTGACCGTGAACTGGAGGCCCAGATCGGCGTTGCCAATGGCATTCTTGAAACCCTCGTGGCTGTTGAGAGCGGCGGTCACCGCTTGGGTCCATTCGTCGGTGAGGAACTTGACGGCCATGCGGTGGCCTCCTTCCGGTTTGCCGGTGAGAGCTGGTCAGGGTAGCAGCGCGCCCTCCCGGCTCTCCTCGACCAACTGCCGCTGGCGCCGGGCAGCCACCGTCGACACCGGATCGAAGGAGCCGTGGCCAGCTGGCCAGGGCGGGACACCAGGCGCCACCGATCCCGCCCGAAGTCGGGCCCCGGGCTGTCAGCTCTCGAGGAGTTCCTTGAGGTTCTCCGCCCATCGACGGTTGGGGTTGTTGAGTCGCTTCATCAGCGGGGCCAAGACCCGCAGCAGACCTTTGGTTTCGAATCTCACTCTCCGGGTGTAGCGGGTTCGGTCACCGTCCGGTTGGAAGGTGTGGGTGAGGACTGTCGGGACCGGTCCTTCGCGAGCTGTGAGCTCGATGAACCGATTGGGCTCCAACCCGGTGATCTCCACTGCGTATGTGTTGGTAGAACCGAACTTGATGACCCATTGGAAGGTCTCGCCGAGGTGGTAGGGGCCGTTCTCGGGCCGGACGACCTCTTTGACGTCGTAGTGCCAGTCAGGCTCGTTCGATGGGTCCGCCACGAAGTCGAACACCTCGTTCACAGGCCGGTTGATGGTCACGGTGTGGGTCTCGTCGATCATCGCCTGCTCCTCGTTTGGCGTGGCGACCACGCTACGGGACCTGGCTGATCGCCGCATCGGGGTGAGCACGCAACTTCAAAGACCGCCCGAATCACGCAGTGGCGCCCAACACGTACTTGTACCTGCTAATGCTTCAAGATGTGGGCGACCGCGGCTGCCCTGGCAGCCCGGCCGGAGACTCCCAGCTTCCGGTAGATGTTGGAGAGGTGGCGTTCGACGGTGCGGGCGCTGAGCGTCAGCCGGTTGGCTATCGCGTCGTTGGTGAGACCGTCGGCTACGAGAAGTAGGAGCTCGGCCTCTCTCTCGGTCAACTGTTCGACCGGCTCGGATCGGGTCGACGGCATGCGAGTGGACGCACGGTCGAGCTCCATGAACCTGGTGACCTCGTCGATCCACACCTGCCAGGCCGGCTCGCCGGCGAGGGGCGCCATGTTCTCGCTCTCGAGCGGGACGAAATGTGCATCCGGGATGTGCGCCGCCATGAGCCGACCCTGCTCGATCGGGCCCATGCGGTTTCCCGTCGTGTGGAGTACGAGGGAAGGCACGTTCACGTCGACCAGGATGCTGATGACATCCGTCTCCTGACGGGCCCGGGCGGCAGCGATTGCCGTTTCCTTGCTGGTGACCAACGGTAGGAGATCGTCGATCCAGCGCTTCTGGCTCTCCGTGGCTCCCGGCACCATGCTCTCGGAGATGACGCGGCGGAAACGGGAATCGGGGAGCGTCCATCCGTAGCGAACCACGTGTATGAGGGCCTCGAAATACTCCTCGAAGTGTTCTCGGTACTCATCGGTCACACCGGCGAACGTGCCGCTCAGAATCAGACGGCTCACACGCTCGGGGTGTTGGACGGTGTGGCTGATCGTCACCTGGCCTGCCTGGCCCATGGCCAGGACGGCGTAGCGGTCGAAGCCGGCTGCCTCGGCAACGGCCTCCAGGTCGCCGACTCTGGCTTCCAGCGAGAAGTCCTCCGGATCCCAGTCGGACAGCCCATAGCCACGTTCGTCGTACCGGACCACCGTTGTCACCCGGCCCAGGGCATCGAGAATGTGGCCGAGCACCGGGTCGTCCCAGTCGTATTGGAGATGGCTCATCCAATGCTTGCCGAGGATCAGCGGCGGTCCATTGCCGTGGACCGCGAATGCGATCCTCACCCCGTCAGGCGAGCGACAGAAGCGGACCTTCTCCGTCGATGTGCCCTGTCCGCTCATGAGTCACACGCCCGTTGCTGCGCGTGAGGCGGCGTTGGGTCAGGCCGACCAGGATGCCGCCCCGTGAATGACCACCGGGTCACCAGGCCCGGCAGCAGCCGGGGGGGAAGGCGCATCGGGTCAGGCTAGTGGGGCTAGCTCTGGACGAGGCGAACGGCGGCCGGGGCCCCGGGCTGGAACTGGTAGAAGCCGCACTCGCCGAGGTTGTCGATGGGGGTGTCGGGTCCCAACGGGAAGGTGAGGATGCGGATGGCGACGATCTGCACGTTGGGGCTGGCCCCGCCCTGGAACTCGCTCTCACCGGGGTGGTTGGGGTCGGTGAGCTGGCCGGGGTTGCCGGGGGACATGTCCGGCTCCTGGATCCAGGCGAACTCGGAGCGAACGTACGACACCGGGTTGGATCCCACCCCGAAGTTCTGGATGACGGGGATGGCCGACCAGCGGGGATCGGTGCAGTCGGTCACCCGGGTGACCTGGGCGGGGACGGTGGTGTCCATCTGTCCGCTCCCGTCGGCGCAGTCGACGCCGCTGGTGCAGTCGGCCGCCCACCCCAGGAAGTGGTGGTCCCAGCGGATCCCGCCCGGGTAGGTGTTGACGTTGTGGGGGTTGGGTCGGGCCAGCCGGCCGGGGAACCCGCCCGAGACGCCGGTGATGAGGCCGGCCCGCAGCTGGGGCGGCTTGTTGCCGGTGACGGTGTTCATGCGGCCGCAGGGCTCGTTGGTGTTGGCCCCGTTCCGGCAGATGGCGGTGTTGCCGGCCACCAGGTCCCAGTTGGCCCCGAGCGCCAGGTTGATCTCGTACTCGTTGGGTGAGCTGTAGCCGCCCGAGCCGGGCGGGTCGTCGTGGCGGGGCACGTCGATGGAGCCGCAGTTGCCGGGCCCGTTGAGTACGGTGCAGTCGGGTCCGGTGAACTTGACGGTGCAGTTCTGCCCGGTGTTACGGCACTCGTCGGCGCCGGCCACGTCCAGGGCGAGGGGCAGGTCGCCCAGGTTGAGGGGTGAGCCCACCTCACAGTACGCCTCCTGCGAGACCACCGCGCTCGACACCCCCAACACCCGCCCGAAGCGGGTGGCGCGGGTCTGCTCGACCCGCACCCGCATCTTGGTGCTCTTGCCGCTCCACGGGGTCTGCACTTCCATCCGGAAGTTGCCGGCGGTGAACACGTTGGTCCCGGGCCCGGCCGACCCCGAGTCGGGAGTGGTGGACATGGTGCGCAGGTCGGGATGGTTGGGGCGGAGGAACTCGGCTGCCTTGGTGACCGCCTGGGCGGCGTTGGTGGGGGCGTGGCGGACCCCGGCCAGGCAGGCGAGGTCGGCGGTGGTCTGCTCGACTCGGGCCTGCTGCCAGAACTCGGAGGCGTCCACCGCCAGCGCCGCCGAACCCATCAGAAAGAACAACACCATCGCCGTCCACAGCAGCGAGAACCCCGAGTCCTGGCGGAGGGCGTCGCTCAGGCGCCGCATAGCCGCCTCACAGTCCCGGCTCCCTTCGGGAGACCGCCTGCGCTCGCAGGGTGATGGTGGTGGAGAACAGGACGAATTGGAGCCGGTAGTTGGGGTACTCCAGCACCACCTGCACCCGCTTGTCGGTGGTCGGATCCTCGCCGGCACTGCTGATGCACATGCCGGCCCCGCTCGCCCCGTTCACCTCTTGGGCGCAGCGGGTGGTGATGTTGGCCCAATTGACGCTGGAAGCGGTCACCTCTCCCTGGGCGACGGTCAGCACCTGTCCGGAGTTGAAGGGGTTGTTGGTGGCCCCGTAGCGGGCTGCCTCCCGGGCGGCGTGGTCCATCACGTTGTGGACGTTCCAGGCGCGGGCGGTACTCCACAGTCCGATGGTGAGCATGAGAAGGAGAGGGAGGACGATGGCGGTCTCCACCAGCGTCGCCCCCAGTTCGGAGCGCGGCGCCAACCGCAAACGATGTGCAACCCTGGTCCTGGCCATAGCGCGCTGTACCTTACCGTCCTGGACACCCACGGCAGGCGTGATCCCCCAGTCACGCACGGTGGGCAGACTAACACCCAGCGCCCAAACACTCAAGGGTCAGTTGGCCAGCCTTTTGACTGCCTGGCTACCTGGTCAGCTCCACCTGGGCCACCAGGTTCCGTCCTCCCGGTCCTCCGCCCACCCGGGCGCACACCACCGACGGCAGCTGCTGGCAGCGGAGGATGAGGGCGCTGGCCGAGTCGATCAGCTTGAGACCGGGCGGGTTGACGTTGAGGTTGCCGGTCATGCCGGGGTGGTGGACGCACATGTCGGGCTGGTTGTCCATCGTCCCGGTGCACTGGAACGTGGGGTGGTTGTTGCGGGCGTAGACCCCTTGGATGAAGATCGGCGTGTAGTCGATGATGTGGTAGCAGCAGGCATTGCTGGGCAGCAGGGCTGATTCCGAGAAGCGGGGCACCGCCGACAGGCGGGAGGTGTTGTCGATGGCGAGGGAGAAGATCTGCCCGGTGGCGTCCTGCAGGCAGGTCTTCATCTCGGCGAGAGCGGTGTAGTAGTCGGCCGGGGTGGCGGGGTTGGCCGGGTTGGCGGCGGCGGTGCTGCAGGAGGAGGGCACGCCCAGCGAGGTGTCGATGTAGGTCCACAGCGCCCGGTTGTCGACGCTGCGGGTGAAGATGGTGGCGCTGCCGTACCCGGAGGTGAAGGAGCGGGTGAGCCGCCCCGGGAAGAACGTGGCCGGCCAGGAGCCGCCGGTGACCAGCCCGCGGGTGATGTCCTGGTTGGCGTAGCCGGCCGCCGAGTCGACCATGTTGGGGAAGGCGGGGCCGGGGAATCCCGGGCACTGGGAGCCGTTGATGCGGTTGGTGCCGAGGAAGACGCCGAACTGGTGGTCGATCCCGTCGGCCATGGCCCGGGCCATCGGCAGCGGCTGTTCGGCCGAGTTGCAGATCGAGGCGTTGCTGCCGTCTACCGGGCCGTACCAGTAGGGCTTGAAGTTGCCGAAGTCGCCGGTGGAAGGGGAGCCGCAGCTGTCCCACACCTGGCTGCCGGTGCCGGTCTTGATGCAGATCTCGGCTCCGGCCCCGGTCCCCGACAGGGCCCCGGATGGGAACGATCCGCCTCCCCCGAACCCGTTCAGCCCGGCTTCGGCGAAGGCGTGGGTCTTGATGGTGGGGATGTTGAGCACCCGGCCGAAGGTGGTGGCGGTGTCCCGGTCGGGGATCCGCACCCGGATCTTGGTGTAGCCGTAGTTGAAGCTGATACAGTCCGACCCGCCCACTACGCCCAGCAGCAGCCCGTGGGTGCGGGTGCGCCACTGCAGCGCCCCCGGGTCGGTGCAGGCCGTCCACTCGGCGGCGGTGGGGTCGAGGTCGAGGTTCTCGTTGACCTTGGTGTAGACCTGGTTGACCGCCGCCTGTAGGGGATTGGGGGCGGTGGTGAGCATGGTCTCGAGGGCGCCGCTCACCGCCGACAGGTCGGCCCCGGTCTGGTCGATGCGCCGCTCCGCCATGCCCGCCCCGATGTCGGCGGTGAGGGCCACCATCCCCAGGATGGCCAGGATGGCGGCGGTCACGAGGATGAGTGAGGCTCCTCGCTGGTCGCGATGGGCGCGGGTCAGCCAGCCGATCACGGGCAGGAGCTCAGCGCCATGTTGGACCAGGTTGCGTTCTGCTCCAGACGGAAGGTGTTGATCTCGTTGAAGGTGATGCTCCCGAAGGCGAAGTTGAGGAAGTTGGTGAGCGGCTGGTGGTTGGTGACCACCTGGATGGTGCCGTCGTTGCCGATCTGGCCCCCGGCCGGGTTGAGGGCGACCTGGGTGTTGGGGCGGAGGCTGGCCTTCATGCGGAGACAGGTCTCGTCGCGCAGCCAGGTGCTGTTGCCGGCGCTGACCGCTGCGAGCCGGGCTCCCTCCCGGGAGGCGTGGCGCACGTCGAGC
>JBFGJL010000100.1:0-6101 GCA_041577235.1 Acidimicrobiia bacterium
AAGTCGGTCAAGTGGGTGCGGGGGGTGACCTTCGCGGATCGCGATCAGCCGGGCTTCTGGGAGCGCAACGGTTACCACATGTACGGCGATCCCTGGCGGGAGCAGCGTTACTGGGGGGACTGAGCGGTACCGTCACCAGCCGCCTCGTCGGCGATGGTGAAGAAGGCCTGCCGGTAGTAGCGGAGTTCGGCGATGGACTCGTGGAGGTCGTCGAGGGCTCGATGGCTCCCGGCTTTGTCCGGTGCCTGCTCGAGTGCAGCCGGGTTCCAGCGGCGGGCCAGCTCCTTGACGGTGGACACATCTACGTTGCGGTAATGGAGGTGCGCTTCCAGCCGCGGCATGTACCGAGCCAGGAACGCCCGATCGGCGTGCACGCTGTTGCCGGCCAGGGGCGCCGAGCGGGGGTCGGGAACGTGGGCCCGCACGAACTGGAGGGCGACGGCCTCCGCCTGGGCGCCGGTGACCGACGAGGCTTGGGCGGCGTCCAGCAGACCGGACCGGGTGTGCATCTCGCGGACCAGCGGAATCATCCGCTCGAGGGCGGTGGGGTCGGCCCGCAGGACCAGTTGGGGACCTTCGTGGAGCTCTTCAAGCGACCCATCCGTGACGATCACCGCGAGCTCGAGGATGCGGTCGGTCTCCGGGTCGAGTCCGGTCATCTCCAGGTCGATCCACACCAGCGGCTGCTTCATCCGCCGCCGACGTTAGCGGCCCGCTCGGTGGCCCAACCTCGGGGTCGGCGCTCCGGCCCGGGCGAGGTCGGTCAGCCCGAGGCCATCCGGCGCAGGACGGCGTGGAGGATCCCGCCGTTGCGGTAGTACTCGACCTCGACCGGTGTGTCGGCCCGGCAGGTGGCCAGGAACTCGACCACGGTCCCGTCGGAGCGAGTGGCCCGCACTTGCACTTCCTGGCGGGGTCGGAGATCGTCGCCGATGTCGATGGTGAAGGTCTCGGTGCCATCGAGGCCGAGGGTGCCCGCATTCTGGTGGAGCGGGTAGGTGAGAGGGAGGACACCCATCCCGATCAGGTTGCTGCGATGGATCCGCTCGAAGCTCTCGGCGATCACGGCCCGCACGCCCAGCAGATAGGTGCCCTTGGCGGCCCAGTCCCGCGACGATCCCATCCCGTAGTCCTTGCCCGCCAGGACCACGAGGGGGATGCCCCCCTGCTGGTAGGAGAGGCTGGCCTCGTAGATGGTCTTCACCCGGCCGTCGGTGAAGTCGGTCGTGAATCCACCCTCGGTCCCGGGGGCGAGGTGGTTGCGCACCCGGATGTTGGCGAAGGTCCCTCGGGTCATCACCTGATCGGTCCCCCGCCGGGATCCGTAGGAGTTGAAGAGGGCCTTCGGTACCGCTTTCGCCAGCAGGTACTGGCCGGCCGGCGAGTTCTCGGCGATGGAGCCGGCCGGGCTGATGTGGTCGGTGGTGACCGAGTCGCCCAGCTTGGCCAGCACCCGGGCGCCGACGATGGGGCCGATCGGCTCCGGCTCCGGTGACATCCCTTGGAAGAACGGCGGCTCCTGGATGTAGGTGCTGTGCTCATCCCACTGGTAGAGCGGCTCGTCGGTGGTTTCGATCCGCTTCCATTCGTCGGAGCCCTCGAACACGTTGGCGTACTGGGTGAGGAACTGCTGGCGGGAGACCGTGGCGTTGACCAGCTCGTCGATCTCGTTCTGGGTGGGCCAGATGTCGCTCAGGTAGACGGGACGGCCATCGTGACCGGCTCCGATCGGCTCGGAGGTGAGGTCGATGTCGACCGTGTCGGCCAGGGCGTAGGCCACCACCAGCGGGGGTGAAGCCAGATAGTTGGCCCGCACGTCGGGTGAGATCCGGCCTTCGAAGTTGCGGTTTCCCGAGAGCACCGCGCAGGCGATGATGTCGGAAGCGCGCACGGCGTTACCCACCGCTTCCGGCAGTGGACCCGAGTTGCCGATGCAGGTGGTGCAGCCGTAGCCCACCAGATAGAAACCAGCCGCCTCCAGGTCGTCCATCAGCCCGGAGGCGGTCAGGTAGTCGGGGACCACCTTCGAGCCGGGGGCCAGCGAGGTCTTGACCCAGGGCCGACGGGTCAGGCCGAGCTGTCGGGCTTTGCGGGCCACCAAGCCGGCGCCGATCATCACCGACGGGTTGGAGGTGTTGGTGCAGCTGGTGATGGCGGCGATCACCACTCGGCCATGATCGAGCAGGAAGGTGTGGCCGTCGTACTCGACGGTGACGCCGTTTGCGTCGGGGGTCGGGGGCTCGGGCTGTCCTCCCTCTGCCTCCCACTCGGTCACCGTGCCGTGCCGGGCACCGCTCGCCTTGCTGAAGACGTTGACCAGGTCCTGCTCCCACTGGGCCTTCATGCCGCTGAGATCGATTCGGTCCTGAGGTCGGCGGGGCCCGGCCAGGGAAGGTTCGACACTGCCGAGGTCCAGCTCGAGGTTGGAGCTGTAGACGATCGTCCGGCTGTCGTCCCGCCACATACCCTGCGCCCGGTAGTACTGCTCGACGGTTTCGACCAGCGCCTCGTCGCGCCCGGTGAGGCTCATGTAGCGGGTGGTTTGCTCGTCCACCGGGAAGAATCCGACCGTGGCCCCGTATTCAGGAGCCATGTTGGCGATGGTGGCCCGGTTGGCCAAAGGCATGTCGTCCAGCCCGGGACCGTGGAACTCCACGAACTTGCCGACCACGCCGTGCTCCCGGAGCATCTGGGTGACCCGCAGGACCAGGTCGGTGGCGGTGGCGCCGCCGACCAGCCGGCCGGTGAAGCGGAACCCCACGACTTCCGGGATCAGCATGTAGATCGGCTGTCCGACCATGACCGCCTCGGCTTCGATCCCCCCCACCCCCCATCCGAGCACGCCCAGACCGTTGATCATGGTGGTGTGGGAGTCGGTTCCGACCAGGCTGTCCGGGTAGAGGGCTTCGCCGTCGTCCCAGACCACTTTGGCCAGATACTCGAGGTTGACCTGATGGACGATCCCGGTGGCGGGCGGCACCACCCGGAAGTTGGCGAAGGCAGACTGGCCCCACTTCAGGAACTCGTACCGCTCCCGATTGCGCTCGAACTCCCGCTCCGAGTTGATGCGGAGGGCCATCTCCGAGTTGAAGGCGTCGACCTGGACCGAATGGTCGATCACCAAGTCGCATGGGACCAGCGGGTTGACCTTCTGGGCGGAGGCGGGGTTGCCCGTCATCCGAACGATGGCGCTGCGCATGGCGGCGAGGTCGACCACCGCCGGCACTCCGGTGAAGTCCTGTAACACCACCCGGCCGGGCATGAAGGAGATCTCGGTGTCGCCCACCTTGGTGGCGTCATAGGAGGCCAGCGCCCGGACGTCGTCTTCGGTGACGATGTGGTCGTCGTAGTTCCGCAGGGCGGACTCGAGCAGCACCTTGATGGAATAGGGTTGCGCGTCGACCTCGCCGAGGTCGCGAACCGACTCGAGTCGGTAGATGGTGCGCCCGCCCAGGGCGGTGTCGAGCTGGGCGGCGGCCTGGTACGGGTTCTCCACGTCGATCCTCGTCGCTTGCGGTCGCTGAGGTCGAGTGTAGAGAGGTGGGGGGCGGTAGGACCGGGGTCAGCGCCGGGTGATCGCCACCCTGGTGACGCACTCCTCGTCGAGCGAGCTGTGCGGGACCACCTCCGGTTTGCAGTCCTGGTGGAGAGCTTCCATCAGCCCGGTGACGATGCCTCGGTCGAGGGAGCAGATCACCTCCGGATGGGCGGTGGCGGTCTGGCCGAACGGGCAGTGGCTGGTGAGGAGGTTGAGCCCGTCCTCGTCCGGGCCCATCACGAACCCGACGCCGGTCATGGCGCCGGCCACTGCTTTGACCGCGGCTTGGAAGCCGGCCTGGTCGGGGAGCCCGATCTCGGCCGCCAGCTCGGTGCCGTAGCGACGGCCCACCTCCACCGCCACGTCGGAGACGTGGGCCGGTGCCAGTTCTCCGATGACCCGCAGTAGCAGCTCGGCCAGGAGGTCGTACCGGCGGGCCGGGTAGTGGAAGTCGATCTCCTTCTCGGTGGCCTCGTAGCACTTGGCGGGGCGTCCAGCCCCGGGCCCGCCCTTGCCGGGCGGTCGCCGCCGGGTGACTCGGAGATAGCCGTCGGCGGCGAGCCGGTCGAGGTGGTGGCGGGCGACGTTGGTGTGGATGCCGAACAGCTGGGAGATGCGGGAGGCGGTCATCGCCTCGGGGGACTCCCGGACCGCGATGTAGATCCCTCGCCTGGTGGGATCCCCCAGCGTCGAGGTGAGCTCGGAGAGGGTCCGATCGAGCTCGCTTGTGTCCACGGGAACTCCCGGCAGCAAGGTTCTCGACCCTCACTATAGTTTCGAGCGCCTTCTAGACACTACGCCGATAGGGTTTTCCATGGTCCCGCTGGATGTCGTGACCGCCGCCGTCGAAGAGATCCGTGATCCCCTGCTGCACCGCTCGCTGGGCGAGCTGGGAATGGTGCGGGCGGTCGAAGCCGCCCGCTTCAACGGGGTGCGGGTGGAGGTGGCGGTGCCGGTCCCCAACTATCCGCAGTTGGATCACCTCGACCACGAGCTGCGAGCGGCGGTGAGCGAGGTGGAGGGGGTACGGTCGGCTCAGATCGAGTTCGTCGTCATGAACGACGAGCAGCGGGCCGAGCTGATGGGCGGTCTGCGGGGAGAGGATCGGTCCCCGGTGGGACAGGCCGGGTCCCGTACCAGGGTGCTGGCGGTCGGTAGCGGCAAGGGCGGGGTCGGCAAGTCCTCCGTCACCACCAACCTGGCAGTGGCTTTGGCCGAGAACGGCCACTCGGTGGGAGTGATCGACGCCGACGTGTGGGGGTTCTCGATTCCGAGGATGCTGGGGGCCGAGCACTCACCGGTGGTGATCGACCAGTCGATCATCCCCCCCTCCGCCCACGGCGTGCAGGCCATCTCCATGGACTACTTCGTCGAGGAGGACCAGGCGGTGATCTGGCGCGGTCCGATGCTGCACAAGGCGATCGAGCAGTTCCTCACCGACGTGTTCTGGGACGATCCCGACTTCCTGTTGGTGGACATGCCGCCCGGGACGGGAGACGTCGCCATCTCACTCTCCCAGTTCTTGCCCCGAGCCCAGGTGCTGCTGGTGACCACTCCCCAGCCGACCGCCCAGCGAGTGGCCAAGCGGGCGGGCTTGATGGCCGCCCGGGTGAACCAGGAGGTGCTGGGGGTGGTGGAGAACATGTCCTGGTTCACCGGTGACGACGGCACCCGCTATCACCTCTTCGGGGAGGGGGGTGGTGCCGCCCTGGCCGAAGAGCTGGACGTGCCGTTGCTGGCCCAGGTTCCGTTCCTCCCCGCCATGCGGGAAGGGGCCGACCATGGCAGCCCGGTGGCGGTGGCGGCACCCGGCTCGGAGGCGGCCGCCGCCTTCGGGCGTCTGGCCGAAGAGGTGGTGGCCCGCCGTCCGCGCGTTCGCACCCATCCGGAGCTCGTGATCCGCTGAGGCCCGCTGATGATCTTCTCCAGCCGCTCGTCCCGGCGCCGCCGCCTCGCCCTCGCCACCGTCCTGTGGCTGTTCGGCATTGCCACCACGGTCCTGCTGGTGGGCTTGTGGGGCCGGTCGGTGGCCGCCGACCGTCCGACCCTACAGGCGGCGGCCTTCGGCGCAACCCGTTTGGAGGCCGTCCAACATCAGCTGCTGGCCTGGTCGGCGGATGCCCTGGCCGGAGCCGCCGCCGTTCCCTATCCGGAGGCGGCGGCGGCGGTGTCGGAACTGCAGGAGATGCCGGCTGCCCGCCGGGCGTTCGAGACCCTGGTCGATCAGCTGCTGACTGCTGCCTTCGTGCCGCCTGGTACGACGGTGGAGGTGGACGTGGGTGCGGCCCTGCAGCCGCTCGCTCGGGACCTCGCCCCCCTTCTGTCGCGCCAGGGCATCCCGGTCGACCGCACCACCCTCGAGCATCTGCTCGATTCGCTCGATCCCTTGGTGGTGGAGGGGGGGTCCGAGACGTCGTGGGTCGGCGGAATCGTGGCGGCCCGGAGGGCCCTCAGCCGGGCAGTGGCGCTGGCGGCGGCCGGTGTGCTCGTGTTCGGCGGCCTGGCGGTCCGCCTGGCCGAGGACCGGCGGGCGATGGTTCGCAGCCTCGGGTCCCGTCTCGCT
>JBFGJL010000101.1:0-5978 GCA_041577235.1 Acidimicrobiia bacterium
CTGGCGGACGAAGTCGACCGCCCCTCCCAGCCGCGACAGCACGATGGCGACGCTGTACACGATCGACACCAATGCCGCCGTCCAGAGGAAGAGACGGATGCGGGCCTCCCGCTGGCGCCGGCGGGGATCACCGCTCAGGTCGACGACGGTCACCTCCCCGCCCACACTGCCCGGGTCGCCTCGATGCCGGCGGCGGGCAGCGCCACGAAGTCGGCTTCCTCCACCGCCGCCAGACCGGCCTCGGAGAGGTAGAAGTCGACGAAGGCGGTCAGCTCGGGCTTGGCCGCCGCCTTGGTGGTGCTCACGTAGATGAACAGCGGTCGCGACAGCGGATAGGTCCCGCCGGCGATGGACTCGTGGGTGGGGGCGACACAACCGCTGCCCCCGTCGACCTCGATCGCCTTCACCACGTCGCGGTTCTCGTCGAAGAAGGCGAAGCCCACCCAGCCCAACGAGGTGGGGTTGCCGCCGATGCCGGCCACGATCACGTTGTCGTTAGCAGAGGCTTCGTAGTCGGCCCGGGCGGGGTTGAGCTCGTACTCCTCACCGAGACGCTGCTCTCCGATGTCCTGCAGCGCCAACTCGACGAAGGTGTCGAAGGTGCCCGACTCCTCACCCGGGGCGGTGATCACCAGGGCCTCCTCTGGATAGGGAGCGTGGGAGCCGCCCAGGCCGGCCGCCGCCAGCTCTCCGGCCAGATCGTCGGCGTCGGCCCAGGTCTGGAAGCCCTCCGACTCGGGCCCGACCAGCGCATAGAGGTCGCCGAAATCGAGACAGGTGATCGTCCCGTTGGCCGGGGCGGTCAGCACGGTGATGCCGTCGTTGGCCACGTGGAGCTCGACGAACTCGACCCCGTTGGCCACGCACGATTCCCGCTCGGCTTCCTTGATCGGACGGGAGGCGTCGGAGATGTCGGTTTCGCCGTTGCAGAACCGGGAGAAGCCGTCTCCGGTACCCGGCCCCTCCACCGAGATGGCCACGTCCGGGTTGTCGGCCTCGAACGCCTCCGCCACCCGGGCGGTGATGGGCTCCACCGTGGACGAACCCGAGATCTCGATGCCCGCCCCGCCGCCGTCGGCACCGGTCTGTCCTCCGCCGCAGGCGGCCACCACCACCGCCAACCCCGCAACCCATCCCGCTCTTCGCATCGAAACCCTCCTCGCGTCGCCGGCACGGTACGGGTCGGATCTGACCGCTCCCGGGCGGTCAGGTGAACGGAAGGTGAATCCTCGCTCCGACCTGGGTCGGCTCAGCCGGGGATCAACTCGTCGACCAGAGCCCGAACCCGGCGATCGATCTCGTCTCGGATCGCCCGGACCTGGTCGACGCTCTGGCCGGCCGGGTCGGGCAGGTCCCAATCCAGGTAGCGCTTGCCGGGCAAGACCGGACAGGCGTCGCCGCAACCCATGGTGATGACCACGTCCGCCACCTCCACCTGGGCGGTCGACAGCCGGCGGGGCGAAGCCTGTGACAGATCGATCCCCACCTCGGCCATGGCCTCGACCACCCCCCGATGGACCTGGTCGGCCGGCTCGCTCCCGGCCGAGCGAACCTCCACCGCCCCCTGGGCATGGCGTTCCAGCAGCGCCGCCGCCATCTGGCTACGGCCGGCGTTGTGGACGCACACGAACAGCACGGTGGGCCGGCCACTCACTCCCGATCGGCCTTGTCCTCGTCGTAGTAGTCGAGTCGGTCGACCGGCATCACCACCGCCGTCATGACGTTGAGCAGGTGAGCTGTGATCCGCTTGAAGTAGCGGAAGAGCAGGGCGCGGGGAACCGCCTCCCGGGCGGGCCGGTCGGACTGGATCTGCTCGGTGATGATGAGGTCGTATTCGTCAAGCAGATCATCGCCGTCCTGGAGGAGGGTGTGGGCGTCATCCACGTCCCGCTCGGCGAACACCCGGGCGGTGTCGACGATCAGCCGGTCGATCCGCTGCCGATAGCCACTGATGCGGTCGAGGTCCGGGGCGTCGGACAGATCGATCCCCTCGTTGGACAGGTCGAAGATGTTCTTGCTGTAGTCGCCGATTCGCTCGATGTCCTTGATGATCGACATGTACACCAGCACCGACGGGATGTCGACCGCCGACCCGCGCACGCTCACGTGGACGACCAGCTCCCGGCGGATCGCTCGCTCGGCCCGGTTGATCTCCCGGTCGGTCTTGCGCAGCTCGGTACCGACCGCCGACGGATCCACTCCCCCGATGAGGGTGTCCATCGCCGTGCCGAAGGTCACCTGGCAGTGATCGAGCATGTCACCGATCTGTGACTCGATCAGCTCGAGCGGACCCTCCCCCTGCTTCCGGAAGAAGTCGAACACCATGCGTCTAGCTCCTCAACGTAGAAGAAGTATGCCCGCCACCGGTACAAAAACGAAGAAGCCGAGGACGTAGCCGGCCACCGCCGATTTCCGGCGCACCGCCAGCTCGGCCAGCCCCCTGGCGAGGTTCAGCGGCACCCGTCGCAAGGCCGGAAGTGGATAGAACAACACGATCCCCGCCAGGTTGAACAGCGTGTGGGTCAGGGCGATGACCAGCGCCTCCGGGGCCTCGGCCGCCACCGAGGCGAGCAGGGCAGTGACGGTGGTGCCCACGTTGGCTCCCAGGGTGACCGGATAGGCGTTGGAGAGGGTGAGGACCCCCGCCCCCACCATCGGGATGAGGATCGAGGTGGTGATCGAGGAGCTCTGAACCGCCACCGTCATCACCAGCCCCACCGCCATCGCTCCCAACCCGGCCCCCTTGGCCAGCACGACGTTCATGGACTGCTCGATCCGCCCCGCCATCACCATCTTCATGTTCCGGGTGATGAAGGCGAGGGCGAGGAAGATCGAAGCCAGACCCAGACCGAGCAGCACCAGCCCGATGACGGTGTCCGGTGCTCCTACCAGCCAGCCCTCGACCACCGCCACCGGAGCCTTCACCGCATCCTTGATGGGACTGCTCGAGACCTCCACCGCCAGCTCTCGTCGCCCTCCCAGGGCATCGGCCAGGGTGGCGGCCGTCCGTGACAAGAAGCGGGTGGTGAGCTCCAATGGCAGCAGCGCTGCCACCGACAGCAGGTTGAAGAAATCGTGCATCGTCGCCCCGGCGAAGGCCCGACGGAACTCCTGGCTCTGGCGCAGGTGACCGAGCGAGGCCAAGGTGTTGGTGACGGTGGTGCCGATGTTGGCCCCCATGATCATCGGCACCGCGGTCAGCACCGACAGCGCACCGGAGCCCACCAGGCCGACGATGGTGGCGGTCGACACCGAGGAGGACTGCACCAGCACCGTTGCCAGGACGCCGGCGCACAAGCCGGCGATCGGATTGGAGACACCCTCGAACAACGAGGCGGCGAAGTCCTCGCCGAAGGCGTTGATGCCAGTCTCCAGCGCCTTGACCCCGACCAGGAACAGGTAGAGCAGACCCACCACCAACAAGAGCCGCCCCGTGGTCTCCAGACGTGGGTTGCGGGTGGCGGGCTCGGGAAGGCTCATGGCGGTGCGGAGGGAACGTAGCAGACGGCCCGGCCGTCTCGGTCACCGCCCGGCCAGCAGGCGCGGCACCACCAGCCACTGCAGCTCGCCCGACCCTTCTCCCAGGTGCTGCCAGGAGTCCGTCCGGATGCAGGCCACCGCCCCGGTCGGGAAGCGGACCCGAGCACCGGTGAGGTGGTGGACGAGACCCGACCAAGTCGGCTCGTGACCGACCAGCATCAACGTCGACAGTCCGCCGCCGGCCTCGGCCGCCACCTGCAGCGCCGCCGCCATCCCCCCGTGGTAGAGGTCGGGATGAATCCGCAGAGGACACGACCATCCTCCGGCGTCGGCGGCCAGCTCCAGGGTGCGGTGGGCCCGCCGGGCGGGGGAGGCGATGGCCAGGTCGGGAACCCGCCCGGCCCCGGCCAGAAAGCGGCCCATGTCCGCGGCTGCCCGCAGCCCCCGAGCCGCCAGCGGCCGCTCGGCGTCGGTCCGGTGAGGTGCGTTCCAATTCGACTTGGCGTGCCGGAGGAGGAGCAGGTCGGGCATGTCAGGTCATCTTCATGACGACCGAGCCGATGATGTTGGCGGCCAGGTCGGCCTGGTCGGCGGCGTTGCTGACGTGGCGGTACACCTCCCGCCGCCGCAGCATCTCCATCACGTGGTGGATGTCCTCGGGACCGGTGAACAGCTCCGCCACCGCCGCTCGATAGCAGCGTTCCACCTGGTTCTCGCGGTGTTTGGTGCGGCGGGCATGCTCCAGTGCGACCATCGGGTTGTCGTCCAGACGCATCATCGCCAGTCGCAGCTCGTCGCTGGCCTCGATGAGCCGTGACACCATCTCCTCCAGGTGCTGATCGGCGTCCACTCCCAGCAGCTTCATCTCCTCCACAGTGGAGTAGGCGTAGTCGAGGACGTCGTCCAGGTAGAGCGAGAGGTCGAAGATGTCCTCCCGGTCGAAGGGCGTGATGAACGTCTTGTGCAGCTCGTCGATGATCACCCGGCGCAGCTCGTCCGCTTCCTTCTCGGCCTGCTCCACTTCCTGGGCGGCCTCTTCGTCACCGGCGATGAACGCCCCGAGGGCGGTCACCCCCCGCGCCGTGGTCTCCGCCTGCTCCCGCAGGAGGCGAATGAACAGGTTCTCTCGTTTCTGCGGGCTCATCGTTCCTCCCTATGGTCCCACCAGCGGGCGCACCATCCAGTAGCCGAGCCATCCCAGGGTCATGGTGATCGGAACCGTGATCAGCCAGGCGACCCCGATATCCGTCAGGTTGGCCCAACGCACCATGCTGCGCCGCTCTGAGGCCCCCGCCCCGACGATGGCGGAGCTGACCACGTGGGTGGTGCTGACCGGGCCGCCCAGCAGGGAGGCCGCCAGGATCACGCCGGCCGAGGCCGTCTGGGAGGTGAGGCTGTGGATCGGTCTGATTCGATAGAACTTCCCGCCCAGGGTGCGGATGATCCGCCAGCCGCCGCTGGCGGTTCCCACCGCGATGGCGACGGCGCTGGCCAGCACCACCCACAGCGGGACCCGGAAATCGTCTTGGAAGCCCAGCGTCACCAGCCCGAGGGTGATCACCCCCATGGTCTTCTGGGCGTCGTTGCTGCCGTGCGACAGGCTGAGGGCGGCGGCGGTGCCGAGCTGCATCCGGTTGAACAACCGGTTCACCCGCGGACTGGAGCCCCGGGCCAGGTACAGCACCAGCTTCAGCCCCAGCCAGGCGAGCACGAACCCGACGATGGGCGAGGCGAACAGGGCGACGGCGATCTTGGTGAGACCCTCCGTCCGGAGCTGCTGCCAGCCGCCGAAGGCCACCGCACCGCCCACCAGGCCGCCGGCCAGGGCGTGGGAGGAGCTGGACGGGATCCCGAACCACCAGGTGACCAGGTTCCAGGCGGAGGCGGCGAGCAGGGCCCCCATCACCACGGCGATGGTGACGGCGGTGGGCTCGACCACCTCCTTGCCGACCGTGGTGGCCACCGCCACCCCGAAGATCAAGGGTCCGGCGAAGTGGGCCACCGCCGCCATCGCCAGTGCCGACCTGGGCGACAGCGCCCGGGAGGCGATCATGGTGGCCACCACGTTGGCGGCGTCGTGGAATCCGTTGAGGTAGTCGAAGCCGAGCGCCAGCACGAGCAGCGCCACCAGCACGACGCCCTCGCTCACCGGCCGCGCCTCACAGCCGTTTGCTCAACCGGCCACCGGCCAGGGGGCTCCAGACCTGCCGCCAGGAGGCTCGGACCGTCTCCGCCGCCGCCGCCTCACGGGCAGCCAACTCACCGGCGGTGAACCCGAGCCGCGGGTGGTCGGCGAGGCCCTGCAGCCAGTCGATCGCCACCACCGCGTCATGGAGTTCTCCCAACAGCTCCTGAACCTGCTCCGCAGCCGCCGCCAGCTGGCGAACCCGATCCCCGCTCAGCGGGATCAGCAGCTCGGCGGCGTACCGGAGGCGTTTCGCTCGAATCCGGACGTCGTGCAGCTCCACGTCGCCGGGCGGCTCGGACAGACCCGCCAC
>JBFGJL010000102.1:0-5957 GCA_041577235.1 Acidimicrobiia bacterium
CGCCAGCGGCACCACCGCCACGCTCCCGTCCGGGTGCCGAACCCGGGCGACGGCCGACGCCGCCAGTGACACGGGTCCCGGGTCGAAGGCGATGGTCACCTCTCCGGCCTCCAGCGCCACCTCGGGCGGTGTGTCGAGACCGGCGGGCAGCAGGTCCCGAACCACCCGACCCCAGAACGGGACGAACCCCTCCCAGTCGACCCAGTTGGCCGACCAGCGGGTGGTGGCGTCGGAGGTCCAGGCTGTCACCCGGCCCAGGCCACGCCGCCAGGAGGCGAGCAGGGGATCGTCCGGCCCGATCTCGAGGGGAACCGAGGCCGTGGCCTTGGGCTTGGTGAGCACGTACCCGAGCAGGGCCGGGGCGGCCACCAACTCGGCAGTGACCTGCGACGGCGCCGCCAGCGCCGGTGGGAACACCCCTTCGGCCGCCAACCCCCGCGCCACGGTCAGCGTCTCCTGGACGAAGACCTCCGGTACCGCGCTCAGATCGGTTCCCGGGTAGTAGCGCCCCCCTCCCACCTCGGCCATCCTCGACAGCGTGGTTCCCGCCCCCTCCCCGGTGCCCAACACGGACAAGGTGATGCCGGCGTCGGCGATCCGGCGGGCGAGGGGCAGGAGCCCCCCTTCGTTGGGATCCCACCCGTCGGTGAAGAGGACGATGTGCCGCAGCCCGGCCTCCACCTGCTCGAGCTCGGCGAGGGCCGCCTCCAGTCCTCGGGCCAGCTCGGTGTCACCCTCGGGGGTGAGGGTGGCGAGGGCGGCCTCCGCCTCGGCCGCCCCGGGCCGGACTCCGACCGGGAGCACCCAGTCCACCCCCGAGCTGACCGCCACCACCCCCACCTGGTCCTCAGGGGAGAGGGCGGCGATCGCCAGCGACGCCCCCGCCCGGGAGATGTCGGTCTTGTTGACACCCCCCTCGGCAAACTGGCCCCGCCGGCAGTGACACGCGGCCATCGACCCGGACGTGTCGATCACCAGCACCTCGGTCACCGGCTGGCGACGAACCAGGTCGTCGGGGTTGCTCTGCACCGGAAGCAGCTCTTCCAGGGCGGTGTCCTGATATCCGCCCAGCCCGTAGGCGCGGTCGCCACCGACCACCAGCAGCCCCCGCCCCAGGTCCTCGACGTACGACGCCAGGGCGGGTGCCGACCGATCGGCCGGAACGTTGACCAGGGCGACGGCGTCGTACTCCAGCAGCCCGGCCTCGTCCGGAACCGCCGCCAGCAGGTCCACCGCCAGTCCGCCCGCCTCGAGCGCCGTCCGCAGAGCCTCACCGTCTCCGGCTCTCCCCTCGACCAGCGCCATCCGGGCGGGCCCCAGCACCCTGGTGACGCCTTCGGCCCGGTTGTTCTCCGCCCGCGTGTCGAATCCGGCCACCACCTCCACCGCCACCGCCGTGAAACCCTCCCGGCCGGCCGGCACCGCCGCTTCAATCTGGTTGCTCCCGACCGCCAGCTGCACCACCTGGGTGACGACCGTCCCGGCCCCGTTCGAGAACACCACCTCCACCGGCCCGGCCTGGTTGGTCCGCACCTGAGCGGTGACCGGAACCATGTCCCCGGCTCGCACCGACGCCGGAACCCGCACTCCGTCCACCAGCACGTCGGGGGGACGGGACGTGTCGAGCGGTACCACGTCCACCGCCACTCCCGCCTCGCCCAGCCGGCCCGCTGCCGTCCGGGCATCCCCCCTCGTCTCGACCAGGTCGCTCAACACCACCACTCGCCGCGACCCTTCGGACGGCAAGAGGGACTCGGCGGTCCGGAGGGCGCCGGCCAGGTCGGTGGCCGATTCGTCCACCACCGCCCGAATCGGCCCCGGAGTGCGTCCCTGCGACAGAGCGGCGTCCACCCGGGCATCGCCCCCGAACACAAGCACCCCCGACACCCCGGTGGGGGGAGCGCCGGCGAGGGCCTCGGCGATGAAGGCTTCCTGCCTCGCCCGGTTGCCGGCGTCGGTGGAAGCCGAACGATCCACCAGGAACAGGACCGTCTCCCGATCGACTGCCAGCGACAGCGCCGGCTGCGAGGCGGCCAGGCCGAGCAACACCACCGCCAGGGCTCGGGCCAGGACCGCCCACCGGTGTTGGCGGCGAGGCACGGTTCGCTGTCCGTACCGGGCCACCAGTCCCACCAGGGCCAGGACCGGCGGGATCACGACCAGCAGCCAGGGGCGGGAGAAGGTCACGTGGTCGCCTCCCTCCGGGGCAGGGGTCGCTGATGGCCGATCCACCACTCGGTGAGGGACAGCAGCAGCAGGGCTCCCACCAGCCACGGGCCCCATTCCCTGATCAAGGTCGCCCGCTCCCCTTCCCCGGCCGGACCGTCGCCGGTGGCGATGTTGCTCGCCTCCCCCATCGATTCGCTGGGGGCGAATCGCCGACCCACGACCATGTCGCCGGCGGCGGCCCCGTCGTCTTCGAGGTAGGCCACGTGGTACAGCCCCGGCCGGCCGGTGTCGACGAAGGCGGTGGCGGTGGACGCCAGCCGCCGGGTGGACCCGTCGGGCAAGGTGATGACCGCCTCACCCCCTGGAGGGATTGCCAGCGGGATGGGAGTCCCCGCCTCCTCCACCGCGCCCGCCTCGGTCGACACCCCCGCCAGCCACTCGAGCAGCCTGCTACCGAGAACGGGGAAGGCGACCTGGACCGGGAGGTTGGAGTGGGTGAGGTCGAACGGGAAGTACACCACCCGATGTCCATTCACCTCACCCAACAGGATCAAGGGCACCTCCCCGGCCCGGACGAGGGGAAGCCATTCCGGGGCCGTCACCACCTGTGCCTCGCCCACCGCCAGCTCCGACAGGTCGACGTCGTCCAAGAGTGGATCTCCCGGTCGCTGGTAGGTCACCACCGCGTTCTGCACCAGCTCCTCCACGGCCAGCCCGGTCGGGACCTGGGCGGTGCGGATGATCCAGGCCGGACGGTCGATGGGCGGGAGCGGGCCGCCGTCGACGATCATCAGGTCGGGCTCTTCTGTCACCAGTTCGAATCCGGGAACGGCCGCCACCAGCGTCTCGACGAAGATGGACGGATCGCCCAGCAAGGCGACCCGCCGGCGAGGATTGCGTCCGATCACCAATTCTGCCTGGTCGTCGAGCACCAGCCCGTCGGGCTCTGCCAGCAGCCGCGCCCGCACCCGGTCACCTGGCCCGGCCTCGATGGGGAGTGTGAGGCGTCGTCGCCCGTTCGGGTCGAGGTCGATCTCCTCGATGCCGACCGAGAGGCCATCGACTGCCACCTCGACCGTGGCCCGGTGGGGTCGGCCTGACACGTTGGCCACCTCCAGGAAGGCCCTTCGAGTTCCCTCGGTGGAGGGATCGGTCGAGAAGGCGGTGATGGCCAGATTGTCCTGGCGGGCATCGAAACGGAGATGCTCCACCCCGGCCAACGGCTCGGCGAAAGGCGAGGAGGCGGCCGGACCACCATCGGAGAAGATCACGTTGGTGGTGGGGTGATCGGGAGTGGCCAGTCCCCGGGCCAGACGGAGCGCCTCGTCGAGGCGTTCCACCCCGCCGGTGATGGACAGGCCTTCCACCGCCCGCCCCACCTCCCCCGGATCCTGGGAGAAGGCAACCACCACCCGGGGGTTGGGGCCGGCGTCCACCACCGACACCAGGTGCGAAGCCGAGACGTCGGCTGCCAGCTCCTCCGCCCGATCCACCGCCGCCTCGAACCGTCCGGCCATGGCCATCGAACCCGAGGTGTCGATGAGGAACACCGTATGGGGCCCCAGGAGGGTCTCCTCGAGGGTGAAGGGGCGGGCCAGCGCCGCGACGAACACGGCCAGCAGCAGGAGCTGCAGCCACAACAGGGGGCTCGAACGCAGTCGCTGCCACGGCACCGCCGACGACACCGACGGCCCCACCTGCTGCCACAGCAGCAGACTCGAGACCTCCACTCGGCGGGGCCGGCTGCGGAGCATGTAGAGGACGATCAGCGGCACCGCCAGGGCCGCCAAGCCGAGAGCGGCGGGCACCAGGAACCTCACCGCGCCAGCCCCTGGGAGGCGAGCGCCGCCAATGTCCGCTCGGGGGCTCCCTCCACGGCCGGGACGACCAGATGATCGAGTCCGGCCCGCCGCGACCGGCGAGCGACCTCGTCCAGGTAGGTCACCAGACTCTCTCGGTAGCGCGCCAGGGTGGCGGCGGAGGTGGAGACGGGAAGGGAGGCACCGGTTTCGACGTCGACCAGGGCCAGGTCACCCGCCAGATCAGGCTCCAGCTCGTTGGGCCCCAGCACCTGCAGCAACAATCCCCCGCCGGCACTCCCGATCCCATCGATGGCCGCCGCCCACCCCTCCTCCAGCAGGTCGCTCACCACCACGAAGTCGCCGCGCACGCTCTGATCGGACGCCAGCACCCGGGCGGCGTCCGCCAAGCGGCCCTCGCCGGCGGGAGTGAGTTGCTCGAGCCACCGCTCCAGCTGCGGCCATGCCCCCAGGTGCCGCCCGGGCGGCCCGAGGCCGATCGGCTCGCCGCCCGGCCCGGGCGTGGCGACCGGCCGGACCCGATCGCCCCCCGCCAGGCCCAGGTAGCAGATCATGGCCGCCAGCGTGCGGGCCACCGTGAACTTGTCTTCGAGCCCCATGGAGGCCGAACGATCGACCACGATCCGCAGGGGCAACTCCTCCTCGGCTTCGAACCGCCGTACCAGCAGCACTCCCAGTCGGGCCCAGAGCTGGTGATCGATCCGACGAAAGTCGTCTCCGGGCGTGTACTCGCGGTAGTCGGCGAAGTCGAGGCTCTCTCCCCTCCTCACCGAGAGATGGCGCCCCGTCCACAGCCCCTTCACCCGGCGCCGGGACTGCAGAGCGAGCCGCTCCAGTCGGGCCCGCAGCTCCGCCGACAGCAACATCAGTCTTCGGCGGCGGGAGCTGGATGAGCGGTCAAGACCTCATCCACCAATCGGTCGGGTGAGACCCCGTCCGCCACCGCCTCATAGCCCAGCACCATTCGGTGGCGCAGGGCCGGTCGAGCCACCTGCCAGATGTCCTCCGCCGCCAGGTTGGGCCGTCCGTCCAACAGGGCTCTCGCCTTCCCCCCCAGCACCAGGGCTTGTGCCCCCCGGGGACTGGCCCCGTAGCGCACGTAGCGTTGGACTCCCTCCGGCGCCAGCGGGCTGTCGGGATGGGTGGCCCCGGTGAGGGTGGCGGCGTACAGCAGCAGATGGGCGCCGGCCGGCAACTCCCGCACCATCTCGGCCATCTCCGAGATGGTGGGCCCATCGATCACGGCCGACACCTCCGGTTCCCGACCCCCGGTGGTCCTGCGCAGGATCTCGACCACGTCGCCCGCCGGTGGAAAGGGCACCAGCGCCTTGAAGAGGAACCGGTCGAGCTGAGCTTCGGGCAGGGGGTAGGTCCCCTCCAGCTCGATCGGGTTCTGGGTGGCCATGACCAGAAACGGGCGCGGCAGCTGGTGGGTCTCGCCGCCGAGCGTGACCCTCCGCTCCTGCATCGCCTCCAGCAGTGCCGACTGGGTCTTGGGCGTGGCCCGGTTGACCTCGTCGGCCAGAACCAGGTTGGCGAAGATCGGACCGGCATGGAATTCGAACCTGGCGTCCTGCAAGACCTTGGTCCCCAGGATGTCGGCCGGCATGAGGTCGGGAGTGAACTGGATGCGACCGAAGGACACATCGAGGATCTCGCCCAGGGTCGCCAGCAACCGGGTCTTGCCGAGTCCCGGCACGCCCTCCAAGAGGACGTGTCCTTCACACAGCACGGCCAGCAGCACCGTCTCCACCAGGTCTTGCTGACCGACGATGATCTTGCCCAGCTCGGACCGCACCGCCGTCAGCTTGGCTGCGAACGTCTCCGGGGTCATGGTTCCAACTCCGTGAAATAGGCTCTGATCAGGTCGCGCAGGCCGACCGGTATCGACAGCGTGTCGAGGCCGGCCAGGGCGGTCTCCTCGTACTGGGCGAAACGCTCCCCGTAGGGCAGCAGCGGCACGTTCTC
>JBFGJL010000103.1:0-5928 GCA_041577235.1 Acidimicrobiia bacterium
CCTGCCATTCGCACTGGCCGGCTCGATCATCGGCTTCGAAGTCGTGCAACCGGCAGCGGTCGTGATCATCGGCGGCGTGCTCTCGAGCATGGTCGTCTTGCTCACGGTTCTGCCCGCTGCCTATGCCCGGTTCGCAAAGCTCGAGCAAGCTCAGACCTGGGGCGAGGAGCTCTTCGACATCTCCCTCATCGAGCTCGAGGAAGAAGCGGCGTTGAGGGCAGAGCGATGAAGGGACGAAAGCTTCGCGTACTCATCGCAGGGATAGCCGCCATGGCGGTTGTCTCGGTTGCTTGCGGCGACCCCATCTCGGACAAGCACGTCATCGACGAGCCGGCCGAGGTGACCGAGGTCGACGGTCTCGACGTCTGGAAGGTCACGTTGACGCCGAAGGCAACAGAAAGACTGGGCATCGAGACGACCGCCGTCGGCCTCGCCGATGGCGCCCTGATCGTTCCGAGCAGCTCCCTCTGGCTCGACACGAACGGGATCTTCTGGGTGTACACCAATCCCGAGCCGAACGTGTTCTTGCGTCACGCGGTCGACGTGGTCGACGACGACGGGACACGGGCGGTGTTGTCGTCGGGACCCGAGGCCGGCACCACGGTGGTGACTATCGGCGTGTCGGAGCTGTACGGCACCGAAGTGGGCGTCGGGAAGTAGGGGGGTGGGGTTGTGCTTCGTTGGGTAGTCGGCTCGAGCCTCAAGTTCCGGTTCATCGTGGTGGCGGCCGCCGCCGGCCTGATCGTGGCCGGGGTCAGTCAGCTCCGCCACGCACCGATCGATGTGTTCCCCGAGTTCGCCCCGCCCCGGGTGGAGGTGCAGACCCCGTCGCTGGGTCTGTCCGCCTCGGAGGTCGAGTCGCTGGTGACCATCCCGTTGGAGCACGCCCTCAACGGCGTCCCCGGGCTCGACGTGATCCGGTCCAGATCGATCGAGCAGCTGTCGCAGATCGAGCTGATCTTCGAGCAGGGAACCGATCTCCTCACTGCCCGTCAGCACGTGGCGGAGCGGATCTCGACGGTGATCCCCACCCTGCCCAGCTGGTCGAGTCCTCCCTTCATGATCCAGCCGCTGTCGGCCACCAGCCGCACCATGAAGATCGGTCTCACCTCCGACAGCCTGTCCACGATCGACATGTCGATGATCGCCTACTGGACCATCCGGGCCCACTTGTTGCGGGTACCGGGGGTGGCCAACGTCCCCATCTGGGGCGAGCGGCTGAAGATGCTGCAGGTGCAGGTGGACCCGGCCCGACTCAACCAGAACGGGGTGACGCTCGAGCAGGTGATGAACACGACCGCCGACGCGCTCGACGCCGGTCTGCTGCCTTACTCGACCGGCGCCTTCATCGGCCGGGGCGGCTGGGTGGAGACACCGGCCGAGCGGCTCGGCGTTCGCCACCGTCTGCCGATCGTCAGCCCCGACGACCTCGCCCATCTTCCGGTCAAGGAGGTGGACGGCGTCACCCTCCGCCTGGGGGATGTGGCCGACCTGGTCACCGACCATCAGCCGCTGATCGGGGATGCGGTCATCAACGATGGCGAGGGCCTGATGCTGATCGTCGAGAAGCTGCCGTGGGCCAACACCCTCGACGTGACCCGGGGCGTGGAGGCCGCCCTCGAGGAGCTGAAGCCGGGTCTGCCCGGAATCGAGATCGACGCCGAGATCTTCCGTCCGGCCACCTTCATCGAGCAGTCGATCACCAACCTCAGCACCGCCATGTTCCTGGGCGCCATGTTGATGATCCTCATGCTGGGGCTCTTCCTCTACGAGTGGCGCACCGCCCTCATCAGCGTGGTGGCCATCCCCCTGTCGCTGATCGCCGCCGGCCTGGTGCTGTATGCCCGGGGGGCCACCATCAACACGATGATCCTGGCCGGCTTCGTGATCGCACTGGGAGACATCGTCGACGACGCCATCATCGACATCGAGAACGTGGTGCGGCGGCTGCGATTACAGCGCGCCGCCGGCAGCACCAAGTCCACCGCACGCATCATCTTGGAAGCCTCCCTGGAGGTTCGCAGCGCCATCGTCTACGCCACGCTCATCGAGGTGGCGGCCATCACGCCGATCTTCATGCTGCAGGGCCTGTCGGGCTCCTTCTTCCGGCCGCTGGCCACGTCCTACGCTCTGGCACTGCTGGCCTCGATGGTCGTGGCGCTGACCGTCACCCCGGCTCTGAGCCTCATCTTCTTCCGGAAGCCCTCGTCGCTGCGGCATCGTGAGTCGCCGGTGGTGCCTCCACTGAAGCGGGGCTACCAGGCGGTGCTGACCCGCATCGTCCAACGGCCCCAGCGGGCCTACGCCGGGGTGGCGCTGGTGGCGATCGCCGGTGTGGTCGCCCTCCCCTTCCTCGGTCAGTCGTTGCTGCCCGCGTTCAAGGAGCGCGACTTCCTCATGCACTGGCTGGCCAAACCCGGCACCTCCCAACCCGAGATGGTGCGGATCACCGCCGCCGCCAGCGTCGAGCTGCGAACGATCCCGGGAGTGCGCAACTTCGGGGCCCACATCGGCCAGGCCCTCCTCGCCGATGAGCCGGTGGGGATCGACTTCGGGGAGAACTGGATCAGTGTCGATCCCGCGGCCGACTACGACGAGACCGTGGCCCGCGTCCAGGAGGTGGTCGACGGCTATCCGGGCCTCTTCCGGGACGTGTTGACCTACCTGAAGGAGAGGATCCGGGAGGTGCTCACCGGCTCCAGCGAGGCGATCACCATCCGCATCTACGGCCCCGACCTGAAGGTGCTGCGGGAGCGGGCGTCGGAGGTGAACGAGCTGCTGGGCAGCATTCCCGGCGTCAAGGAGAACCACGTCGAGTTCCAGGAGGACATCCCGCAAGTGCAGGTCGAGGTCGACCTGGCGGCCGCCCAGCGCGTTGGGCTGAAACCGGGTGACGTCCGCCGGCAGGCGGCCTGGCTGATCGCCGGTCACGAGGCGGGCGACATCTTTCAGGGCGGAAAGGCCTACGACGTCCAGGTGTGGAGCACTGCCGACACCCGGCGGAGCCTGAGCGACGTGCAGGGGTTGCTGATCGACACTCCCCTCGGTGGGCAGGTGCGGCTCGATGAGGTGGCCGACGTGTCGGTGGTGGCGGTACCCAACATCATCCACCACGAGGACCTGTCGCGCAGCATCGATGTCGGCGCCAACGTGGACGGCACCCGCGACCTGGGCTCGGTGGTGGACGAGCTCGAAGACCGGATGGAAGAGGAGATCGTCTGGCCGCTCGAATATCGGGCGGAGCTGCTGGGCGAGTTCGCCGAGCGGGAGAAGGCGCAGCGAACACTGATGATCTTCGCCTTCGGGGGGGCTCTGGCCGTCTACCTGTTGCTGCAGGCCTCGTTCAAGAGCTGGCGCCTGGCCACCTTGTCGTTCCTGACCCTGCCCTTCGCCCTGGTGGGAGGGGTTCTCGCCGCCTACCTGGGGGGCGGGGTGGTCTCGCTGGGATCCTTGGTCGGGTTCTTCACGGTGCTGGGGATCGTGGCCCGCAACGGGATCATGCTGATCAGCCACTACCAGCACCTGGAGGACGAAGAAGACATGCCCTTCGGCAAGGAGCTGGTGCTGCGCGGCGCCCAGGAGCGGCTGGTACCGATCCTCATGACGGTGCTCACCACCGGTTTGGCCCTGATTCCCTTGATCATCTCGGGCAACATCCCCGGCCAGGAGATCGAGTACCCGATGGCCATCGTCATCCTCGGCGGTCTGATCACCGCCACCCTCCTCAACCTGTTCGTGGTCCCTTCGCTCTACCTGCGGTTCGCCAAGCCCCGGGGTGGGTCGGGCCGGCGGGTTCCGGCGTTGGAGGGAGCATGAGCCGGCGAGGGAGGTCCTGGAGTGAGCTACGGAGGGAGAAGGTAGAGATGCGGGGTCGGTTCAGCACGGTAACGGTCGTTCTCCTCGTACTGGTGGGGGCCTGCGGTGGCGACAGCACCACGCCCACCGCCCCTCCGACCACCGCGGCTCCGGTGGCGGCACCCACCACCACCGTGGCGCCTCCCACCACCGCTGCCCCGCCGGTGGCGATCACCACTCCGGCTCCTGCACCGGAGGTGACACTGATGAACGGCGAGGTGGTGAAGCTGTTCGAGGACTTCGACCACGGCAACTTCGACGACTCCACCACCATCGACAACCCCTGGCTTCCCATGCAGCCCGGAAACCGGCTCGTGTTCGAGGGGTTCACCAGCGAGGAGGGTGTGCAGATCCCACACCGTCTCGTGTTCACCGTCACCGACCTGGTCAAGGTGATCGACGGGATCCCTTCGGTGGTGATCTGGGACATCGACTACAGCGACGGGGAGCTGGTCGAGACCGAGCTGGCCTTCTTCGCTCAGGACAACGACGGCAACGTGTGGCGGATGGGCGAATACCCGGAGGAGTGGGAAGAAGGGGAGTTCGTGGCCGCTCCCACCTGGATCGCCGGGTTGGCCGACGCCCGGGCCGGAATCGCCATGAAGGCCCGACCGGAGCTGGGCGCCGCCAGCTATTCGCAGGGGTGGGGTCCGGCGGTGGGGTTCAACGACCGCGCCCTGGTGGACGAGATGGGGATCGTGACCTGCGTGCGGACCGGCTGCTACCAGGAAGTGCTGGTGATGGACGAGTTCAACAACGACGAGCCCAATGCTCATCAGCTCAAGTTCTACGCCGAGGGGATCGGCAACGTGCGGGTGGGCTGGCGGGGCGACGACTCTTCGACCGAGGAGCTGGAGCTGGTCGAGATCGTGCGGCTCACCCCGGAGGAGCTGGCCGAGCTGCGGGAGTCGGCGTTGGTGCTGGAGGAGCGAGCGTACATCCTCAGTGAAGACCTCTATGGGCTGACCGAGCGGTCCCAGGCGCCCGGGGCCGCGTAGCGAAGTAGGTCGACCGACCGGCAGTCCGAAGTAGGCTCTGTGGCGGCCGTCAGGTCTTCCCAACGCGGGGGCCAGCCGGCCCCGGTGGGGTTGCCGTCGTGGTCGCTCAGAAGGTGGGGCCACCGGCCAGCACGTCGGCAACCACCGCCGGCGAGTGCACGGTCTCGCAAGGGATGCCGTCGTGGTCGGCGTCCATCCGGTCGGGCCGGCCTTCGAGTGACCAGTAGACCAGCGACCAGAAGTAGGCGGAGTCGTCGGGCCGGCCGTATCCGTCGAACAGGGAGCCGGTTCCGTCGGGCGACATCAGGTCCCGGCAGAACAGGCCGTGGGGGGCGGCCTCGTGGAGCGCCAGCAGGTCGGAGGTGGTGTCGGGGACATCGGTCCCGGCCGACCAGGCGGCCCGTCCGGTGTGGTCGAGGACGTAGACCACGACTCCGGTCGGGTCGAGCTGGAAATCGGGCTCGGTGCGGGGTTCTCCCCGGCAGGCCAACACGTCCCCGGTCTCTAGCCGGCCCTGGTCTTCGCAGATCACCTGGTAGGCGCCGAGCACCCCGGGGGGAGGGTCGGTGGCGGCGAACTCGGCGTCGAGAAGGCGCTGAATCCAGGCCGCCACCGTCGCCACCTCCAGGCCACCATCGGGGTGGGTGGTGGCGGGAGGTGTGGTGGGCGCCGGGGTGCTCGGCTGGGTGGTGGCGACCGAGGTGGTGGCGGGGAGGGTGCTCGTCGCTACCGGGGCGGTGTCGCCGGAGGTGGTCTCGGCCGGGGCGCCACCCGACGGGGCAGCGCAAGCCGCCAACATGACCGTGATCGCCGCTCCTGACACGACGACCCCCAACCACATGGTCACCTCTTGTTGTCGTCCCTATCGTCCACCGGGCCAGGGAGGTCTGCCAGGGCCGGAGGTCCCCAAGCTGATCGGGCCGGCAGGGCGATCCAGAACGGCTGGGTGCCGGCCGATCTGTCCGGTCTCAGAGCAGGTCGTCGCAGTAGAGCACGTCGCCGAAGAACCAGCCGCCGTTCTCATCCGGCCGGAAGGTGGCCACCGCCGCCACTCGGCTGTCGACGACCAGCCGCA
>JBFGJL010000104.1:0-5881 GCA_041577235.1 Acidimicrobiia bacterium
CGTCGCTCACAAGGCCACCTTGGTCTATGGGTTGCTCGACCTGCAGGTGATCGCCGCCCGCAAACGGGAAGCGCCTCGGCTGGTGCCGAAGATCATGCGGGGGCTCCACTTGACGGATCGCTCGGTTCGCCGTTTCAGCAGTCCCGAGTTCTCCCTGGAGACGGACGGTCCCTGGCCGGTCGAGGCCGACGGGGAATATCTCGGCCACACACCGGTTCGTGGCTGGGTAGAGCGGGCCGCGATCCATGTCAAGATCTGATTCGGCTTGCGGGTATACTCCCGGCTCCGCTCAGCATCTGTTGCACGGGTCGAAATGGGGGCACGGTGCCGACCGAAGAGCTGCAGGACGAATTCGATCTCGACGACTCCGAGCTCGAAGACCAAGACGAGGATGATCTCGACCTCGACGAGGAGGAGCTCGACGAGGACGATCTCTCGACCGATCTCGACGACGACGGCTTCGACGACGACATCGACTACGCCGAAGACGAGGACGACGACTCCGGCGACGACGAGGACGACGAGGACGACGAGGACGACGACGCCGGCGACGAGGACGAAGAGACCGAAGCCCTCGACGAGCTGGAGGCGGAGGAGCTGGAGTTGCTCGACGATGAGGCGGAGGAGTCATTGCTCGTCGACGAGGCGGCCGAGCTGCGGGCGATCCGTCGCGAGGAGTTGACGCTCAACGTCGAGGCTCAGGCGATGCGGGGAGACGAGTTCCTCTGTTCCTCCTGCTTCCTGGTGAAGAGGACGAGCCAGCTGGCCAACAAGAAGCGGCTGCTGTGCATCGACTGTGCCTCCTGACGTCGCCATCGTCATCCCCACCTACAACGAGCGAGAGAACCTCCCTGCGCTGATCGAGAAGCTGCTTCCGTTCGGTTTCCGGCTGCTGGTGGTGGACGACGGCTCACCGGACGGAACCGGGGAGCTGGCCGATCGTCTGGCGGAAGCCCACCCGCAGGTGAGCGTTCTCCACCGGAGAGCCAAGGAGGGCTTGGGCCGGGCCTACGCCGACGGTTTCGAACGAGTTCTGGCCGAGGGGGCCCGGGTAGTGGTCGAGATGGATGCCGACCTCTCTCACGACCCGGCGTCCGTCCCCGACCTGGTGGCCGCGGTGACCGAACGAGCCGATGTCGCCATCGGCAGCCGCTACGTGCCGGGTGGGGCGACCCCCGATTGGCCGCTGCGGCGTCGGTTCCTCTCCCGGGGCGGAAACGTCTATGCCCGCCTGATGCTGGGGATCCCGGTCCGGGACACGACCGGCGGATTCCGGGCGTTCCGGGCCGATGCCCTCCGCCGACTCGACCCGGGCTCGTGCCAAGCGGCCGGGTACGGCTTTCAGGTGGAGATGGCCTGGCGGGCGGTGAAGCAGGGCATGCGCATCGTGGAGGTGCCGATCGTCTTTCGGGACCGTCGCTACGGCGAGTCCAAGATGCGGGGGGCGATCGTGGCTGAGGCGATGTGGCTGGTCACCCACTGGGGGTTGGGCCGGCTGCTGGCCCGTATACCCTGGCGGCGGTGATGGAGGTGAGCACCCGTCCGGCCGGTCGACAGGATCTCGGCGAGCTGACTCGCCTCTATCGGCTGCTGGAGGCGGAGATGGTCGAGCTCCACCCAATGTGGAACAGAGCCGACGGCCTCCCCGAGCCGCTCGAGGAGAGCTTCTCCCAAGCCTTGGTCGATCCTGACACGGTGCTCTACGTCGGGATGATCGACAGGCAGGTGGTGGGCCTGCTGCTCGCCCGTTCCGAGCATATGCTGCCCCAGGCCGGCGGCGAGCGGACCGGGTCGATCCGGCTGGTCTTCACCGAGCCGGCTGCCCGCGAGGTGGGTGTGGGCGAGGCGATGCGCGACGCGGTCCTGGCGGAGCTGCGCCGGCGGGGCCACACCAAGTTCGACGCTCATGTCCTCCCCGGCCATCGACTCGCCAAGAACTTCTTCGAGGCGGGCGGCTTCTCGGCCCGGTCGATCGTGATGCACCACGACGATGACCGCTGATCCGGTGCCGGGGGTGGGGGCGGTCATCGTCGAAGAAGGTCGCCTCTTGCTGGTACGGCGGGGTCGCGAGCCCGGGTTGGGGCTGTGGGCGGTGCCGGGAGGGAAGGTGCGCTACGGGGAGAGCCTGCAGGAGGCGGTCGCTCGGGAGACTCGCGAGGAGACCGGGCTCGACGTCGAGGTGGGGAAGGTGGTGTGGGTGGGGGAGAGCCTCGGTCCGGGAGATCCGCCCGCCTGGCATTACACGCTGCTCGATTTCGAAGCGGTGGTGGTGGGAGGAACCTTGGCCGCAGCCGATGACGTCACCGCCGCCGAATGGGTGCCGCTCGACCACGTGCTCGACCGTCCGGTCACCCCCACCATGGTCGACTTGGTGGCGGTCCTCCGTGGCTGAGCGCGCACTTCCGCCTCACCAGCGACCCTTCATCGGTCGGCTCTACCACACCGACGAGTTGCCGGCCACCCCCCAGCGGACCTTCCGGATCCCGGCGGCCGGATGGATCGAGGCGCCCGACGAGTTGCTCCACCTGGGCGACGACCTGGGCGAACCGGTGGAGTACAAGCGGCGGATCGGCCGCTTTCTGCTCTGGCGGGCCGGCCCGCCGGTGGGCGAGGCCTGGTATCTGGCGGTGGCGGCCGACGACCTCGACGAGCGTTACCGTTTCCGGCTCCACGGTAAGCGGGGTCGGGGACGGGGACCGGACGGCGCCCTCCACGACCGTTTCCGCAGCTGGAAGGAGTCCCTGCTGGCCTCGACGACGGAGAAGCCATGAGCGGCTCGGCCCGGCCCATCCCGGCCGGCGAGGTGAAGGAACTGCTGTCTGCCCTCATCCGCAACGCCTGTGTGAACGACGGCACGGCCGACTCCGGGGACGAACACCGCTCGGTCGCCACCCTGCAGTCCTTCTTCGGGGAACCTGGTCGCGTGTTCGAGGCCCGGCCCGGGCGGCAGAGCATTCTCTATCGCCTTCCCGGGACCAACCCGTCGGCGCCCGCCCTGTTGCTGATGGGTCATCTCGACGTGGTACCGGTGACCGATGGATGGTCGGTCGACCCGTTCGAGGGTCAGGTGCGGGACGGCTTCGTGTGGGGGAGGGGAGCGATCGACATGCTCAACCTCACCGCGGCGATGGCGGCGGTGTTCCGCCGGCACCTGCACGGCGAGCGGCCCCCCCTGCCCGGTGATCTGGTCTACCTGGCCGTGGCAGACGAGGAGGCGGGCGGCACCTGGGGAGCTCGGTATCTGGTCGAATCCCACTGGGAGGCCGTGGTCTGCGAATACCTGCTCACCGAGATCGCCTACCCGGCCATCGCCACTGCCGGCGGTCCCGCCCATCCTGTCACCGTGGCCGAGAAAGGGCCGTACTGGCGGAGGCTGCGGGTGAGCGGAACTCCCGGCCACGCCAGCCAGCCCTACGGGAGCGACAACGCGCTGGTCCCCCTCGCCCGTGCCCTGTCTGCCCTCGGTGCGGCGCCCACCCCGGTCGTGCTCAGCGACGAGTGGCGGGCGTTCGTAGCCGAGTTGGAGCTGCCGGAGGATGAGGCGGCTGCCCTGCTCGATCCGGAGCTGATCGACCAGGCGGTGGAAGATCTGGCCTCCGATTCGGTCGGCTGGGCCCGCTACGTGCACGCCTGTACCCACCTCACCGTGAGCCCGACGGTGTTCGAGGCGGGATCGAAGGCGAACGTGATCCCGGCCGACGCCGAGGCACTGGTCGACGTGCGGGCGCTCCCCGGCCAGGACGGGGAGTCGGTGGACGACCACCTCCGCAAGGCGATGGGCCGGGACGCCGATCGGATCCGGTTGGAACCGGTGATGGATCACCCGGCCGGATCCTCACCCGGAGGGACACCGTTGTGGGAGGCGATCGTCGACGCCTTGGAGATCTCCACCGGCTCCCGCCGGGTGCTTCCCACCATCACTCCCGCCACCACCGATGCGCGTTTCTTCCGGGACCGGGGAGTCGTCTGCTACGGAGTGGGGCTCTTCGACGACCGGGTCTCCTTCGCCGACTTCCTGTCGATGTTCCACGGGATCGATGAACGGGTGACGGTCGAATCGTTGGGTCTCACCGCCCACCTCCTCGATGAGGTGGTAGCCGGCTTCGGACGCCGGACCCGATCGTCCTCGACATGAGCGACGGTCGGGGAACCGTCGTCTGCGACCTCGATGGCGTCGTGTACCTGGGCCAGACCGGGGTGGCCGGAGCTGGTGAGGCGCTGAGCTCGCTCGAGGGCGCCGGCTTCCGGATCCTGTTCGTGACCAACAATTCCTCGCGGCGGGCGGTTGACATCGCCGAGCGCATCAGCCGGCTCAGCGGTTTCGCCGCCCGCTCCGACCAGGTGCTGCATTCCGGCCATGCCGCCGCCCTCCTGCTGCGGGAGGAGGCTCCCCGCTGTCTGGTGGTGGGCGGCGACGGGATCCACGAGGCGCTGGCGGCGGCGGCGATCGCCGAAGTGGAGCGGTGGCAGGAAGCCGAGGCGGTGCTGGTGGGGCTCGACCAGGCCCTCACCTATGCTCGCCTCCGCGACGCCGTGCTGGCCGTCAACGCCGGCGCCCGCCTGGTGGCCACCAACCTCGACGCCACCTATCCCGTGGCCGATGGCCGCTGGCCGGGGGCCGGAGCCATCGTCGCCGCCATCGAAACGGCCACCGGGGTCAGCCCGGTGTCGGCGGGCAAACCCGCCCAACCGATGCGCGACCTGATCAGGGCCCGCCTCGGATCCGGACCGGAGTGGGTGGTGGGAGACCGGCCGGAGACCGACCTGGTGATGGGAAAGACGGAGGGCTGGCAGACCGTGCTGGTGCTGTCCGGGGTGGTCGAGGACGAAGGCGACGTGCCCAGCCAGATGGCCCCGGATCAGGTGATCGGGACGCTGGCGGACCTCCCGGCGGTGATAGGGCTGTGACCGGTGCCGCTCGGCTTCAGCGGACCGCCACCCGGTGGGAGTAGATCCGCCGCAACAACGTCGTCCTCAGGAAGGCGGCGACCAACAATCCGAACAGGAAACCCCCCACGTGTGCCTCCCAGGCAATGGCCGTGCTGGCTCCGGCCAGGCCGAACTGACCGAGGAACCAGATGAGCAGGAAGAGGAAGGCCGGCACCGCCACCGGCAGGAAGAAGAAGATCGGGAAGACCGACACCACCCGGGCCCGGGGGAACAGGACCAGATAGGCACCCATCACGGCGGCGATCGCTCCTGACGCTCCCACCACCGGGATGGTGCTGTCGGGGTTGAAGGCGATGTGAGCAAAGGAGGCCACCACCCCCCCGACCAGGTAGAAGAGCAGATAGCCGAGCTTGCCGAAGGCGTCTTCGACGTTGTTCCCGAAGATCCACAGCACCCACATGTTCCCGATCAGATGGGCGAGGTCGCCGTGCAGGAAGAGGGAAGCGAAGATGCTGGCGAGGATGCTCTTGTCGGGGAAGATGGCGGGACCGTCGCTCGCCCGGCACACATCCGAGCGCACTTCGGCCTCCGTCAGCGGCTCCGCCTGGGTGACCTCACAGGGGATGGTGGCGTTCTCATAGAAGAAGGCCTGCCCCGCCGGACTGGTGGTGCGGGGCTGAATGGCGAAGAACACATACACCGAGGCGGCGACGAGTAGCCAGGTGAACACCGGCCGGCTGACGCTGGGGTTGGCGTCTCGAATGGGAATCAATACGTGGTCCTGTCGGTCGGAGGGGCGATAATGGCCGCCATGGATACTACGCACGGCGTCGAACATTCCCCGGGCGACGATCTGGCGCTGCTCCTCCGCCAGCTGGGCGAGTGCGACCCTTCCGATGCTCCGGAGCTGGCCGATCGGCTGGCCGCGGTGCTCGCCTCCCGGCTCGGGGACGAAACCCCCACGGCGGGGGAGTCCTGAGCCGGCGCCGGC
>JBFGJL010000105.1:0-5875 GCA_041577235.1 Acidimicrobiia bacterium
CTCGCCGCCGCCCGCGACGATGGTGTCGAAGTGGTCGAGGTGGGCGACCTGGTCGAGCCCCGGCTGCTGTCGGAGGGGGGAGCGCCCGATCCCCATGTCTGGCTGGACCCGGTCCGGATGGCGGAGGCGGTGCCCATCCTGGGTCGGCGGCTGGAGGAGGCGGGGGTGGAGGGTGCGGTCGGGCGGGCCGAGGATTACCGGCGGATGTTGCTGGCGACGGTGGCCGACATGCGAACGATCCTGGCCGCGGTCCCACCCGAACGCCGCCGGCTGGTGACCAACCACGACTCGTTCGGCTACTTCGCGGACCGGTTCGGGTTCGAGGTGATCGGAGTGGTGATCCCGGGGGGCTCCACCCTGGCCGAGCCCAGTGCCGCCCACCTCGACGAGCTGGCCCGCCTCATCCAGCTCAACGAGGTGCCTGCGATCGTGGCCGAGAGCGGAGAGCGGGTCGTGCTCGCTGAGTCGCTGGCCGATGACCTGGGAGGCGAGGTGGAGGTGGTGACCGTCCACGCCGCCGGTCTGGCCCCCGAAGGGGAAGGACCGGCCACGTATCTCGATATGCTCCGCACCCTGGCGGCAACCATTGCGGAGGGGCTCCGGTAGATGGAATGGCTCACCACCCCGTTCGAGCAGGCCTTCATGCAGCGAGCACTGGTCGCCGGGCTCCTGACCGTGTTCACCGCCGCCCTGGTGGGAGTATGGGTGATCTTGCGCGGGCTCAGCTTCATGGGTGATGCGATGGCGCACGGAGTCCTGCCCGGGATCGCCCTCGCCTTCGTGCTCGGCTTCGACCTGACCCTGGGGGCGGTGGTGGCGGCGGCGGCGATGGTGGCCGGGATCGGACTGGTCCATCGGCGGGGAGGCCTGAGCGAGGACACCGGCATCGGCCTCCTCTTCGTCGGCATGCTGGCGCTGGGCGTGATCGTCATGTCCAAGTCGCCGTCCTACGCCGGCAGCCTCACCGGCTTCCTGTTCGGCGACCCGCTCGGGGTTCGGACCGGCGACTTGGCTCTGCAGGCGGTGGTGCTGGTAGTGACCGCCATCGCCGTGGCCCTCCTCTACCGGCCGTTTCTGGCCCTCTCGTTCGACCCGGCCAAGGCCGACGTATTGGGTCTGGCACCACGGCTCGCCCATCTGGCCATGTTGAGTCTGCTCGCTGCCACGATCGCCGTGTCGTTCCGGACGGTGGGCAACCTGCTGGTGTTCGGGCTGCTGGTGGCCCCCCCGGCAGCCGCCTCTCTGGTGGCGCGCCGGCTCCCCACCATGATCCTGACCGCCGGCCTGCTGGGAGCGATCGCAGTGGTGGGCGGCCTGCTGCTGAGCTGGTACGCGGGGACGGCGGCGGGGGCGACGATCGCCGGGATGGCGGTGGTCATCTTCTTCCTCGTCCTCATTGCCCGCGAGGCTTCCCGGGCGGTGGGCGCCCGCCGGCTGCGGGTGGACTGAGGTGGGGTCCAACGCCGAAGAGCGCCGGGCGCGAGTGGTCACCCTGCTGGACGACGACCCCTTCGCGGCCTCGCTGGGGGTCCGGCTGGTCGACGTGACCGCATCGACCGTCACGGTGGAGATGACGGTGGTTCCCACGATGCTCAACTTCGTGGGCAGCGCTCACGGCGGAGCCGTGTTCTCCCTCGCCGACTGTGCCTTCAGTCTGGCTTCGAACGCCCCCGGCCGCACCGCCGTCGCCATCGACACCCACCTGGCGCTCACTGCCGCCTCGGCGGCGGGGGACGTGCTGGTCGCCGCCGCCGAGGAGATGTATGTGGGGAGGCGTCTGGCCACCTATCGGGTGACGGTGCAGAGGGCGGATGGGAGACTGGTGGGCTTGTTCACCGGCACCGTCTACCGGATGGAGTGACGCCGCCGCGGGGCGCCAGGTAATCGGTGCCAGCCAACCATCTAACATCGTCGAGTCCCGCCTGGTGAGGTTCTGCGCTGGAATCGATCGGCCCTGCTCCCAAGAAGCTGCTGGCCAGGGCGGCCGTGGCGGTCGTCGTGGTGGTGGTGGCGGCCGTGGCCGTCTTCGGTTTCCGCGCCTGGCGCGCCTTCGAGAGCCTGGAGACCGAAGCCTTCGACCCCGACGCCGCCGACGCCGCCCTGGCCTCCCTCCCGAATGAGGAGGCGCAGGGTTTTGCCGACCGGCTCAGTGCCGAGGAGGCGGCCCGGTTTGCCGCCGAGGGTGAGGATCTGCGTGACCTCGCCGAGGAGGAGACGGCCCTGCTCGAAGATGTGGCCGGCGGGTCGTTCGGCCCCGATGGGGAGCTGCTGGCCATTCCCTATGCCCGCAGTCCTCACCTACCCGACGACCTCTTCACCTCCTACCTGCTGATCGGCAGCGATGCCAGCGGAGCTCTGGCCGACACCCTCATCTACGTGCTGCTGCCGGCCGACGGGTCCGATCCGATCATGGCTTCGATCCCGCGCGACCTCTACCTGCCCAACCCGTGCACGCAGGCCAATTCTCGGATCAATGCCGGCCTGGCCGGGTGCGACGCCTACGCCAGTGGTACCGAGCTCCTGTCCCTGATGGTGGCGAGCTACACCGGGATCGAGGTCGACCACTTCGCCCGGGTCGATTTCGCCGGGTTCGCACGGGTCATCAACGCCCTGGGCGGAGTGGAGCTGTGCTTCGACTACCCCACCCGGGACCTCAAGTCGGCGCTGAGCGTCCCCGCCGGGTGCCGAACGGCGCCCGGGGCGACGGTGCTCGCCTGGGTCCGCTCCCGGCGCACCGAGGAGTTCCGGAACGGGGCGTGGCGATCGGCCGGAGCGAGTGACTTCACCCGCCAGCGCCATCAGCAGGAGCTGCTGTTCGAGGTGGCCCGCAAGATCGGCTCCTTCTCCTCGCTGGGCGCCTTCTCGGAGGTGGTGGAGGGGGTGGTCGGCTCGGTCCGCCTCGACGACGGTCTCTCCTTCACCCGGGCGCTGGGCCTGGCCTGGCGATACCGGGGGATCCAACCCGACGACGTCCGCACCGTCGAGGTGAGCGTCGAGAACTACCGCACCGCGGCCGGCGCCCAGGTCCTCCTCCCCACCGCCACCTTCAATGCCGCCCTCGGGGAGGTCTATCCCGAGGCCCTGCGCTGAAACCGCTGGGAATCATCACTATCCGCGGTTAATCTGGGGGAACGTAACCACGGGGCGTGGTCAAGATGCTCATCGGTGTCGATCTGGGAGGCACCAAGATCGAAGTAGCCGCGTTCGACGCGGCCGGGGCGGCGCTCGCCCGCCGCCGCATACCGACGCCGGTCGGCGATTATCGGGCGACCTTGGGGGCGGTGGTCGACCTGGTTCGTTGGGTCGAGGCGGAGACCGGACAGGAGGGCAGCGTCGGGGTGGCCCATCCCGGCTCCGTTTCGCCCGCCACCGGGCTCATCAAGAACTCCAACTCGACGGTGCTCATCGGCACCGCCCTCGACCGCGATCTGGCCGCGGCACTGGGCCGGCCAGTGCGAATGGCCAACGACGCCGACTGCTTCACCCTCTCCGAAGCGACCGACGGGGCGGGGGAAGGGGCGTCGATCGTGTTCGGCGTCATCCTCGGCACCGGGGTCGGGGGAGGAATCGTGGTGGGTGACACCTTGCTGCAGGGCCCGAACGCCCTCTCCGGGGAATGGGGCCACAATCCGCTGCCGTGGCCCCAACCGGAGGAACTGCCGGGGCCCCTCTGTTACTGCGGACTGCACGGTTGCATCGAGACGTTCTTGAGCGGTCGCGGCCTGGTCTCGGACTACGGGCGGGCCTCCGGGGTCGAGACCACCGTCCCCGCCATCGTGGAGCGGGCCGCCGCCGGGGACGACCAGGCCCGGGGAGCGGTCAATCGCTACTGCCACCGTCTCGCCCGCGGCCTGGCCTCGGTCATCAACGTGGTGGATCCGGAGGTGATCGTGCTGGGGGGAGGCCTCTCCAACCTCGAACTCCTCTACCGGCGCGTACCCGAGCTGTGGGGACCGTTCGTGTTCTCGGACCGGGTGGAGACGGCCTTGGTTCGCAACCACCACGGCGATTCGAGTGGAGTGCGGGGGGCGGCCTGGCTCTGGGGCCGGCCCGAGCGGGTCTGAGCGGGCGGAAGGTGTCCTCAGAGCCGGTCGAGACGGTCGAACACGACGGTGGCCTCGGACAGCAACCGGTCCGGTGAGAAGCAGGCGTCGAGGGTCGCCTGCTCGAGGGGGAGATCGGAGTCCTCCTCCAGCACGTCTCGCAGCTCCCGACCCTCGTCCCAGGCCCGCAACGCATGCCGTTGGACGATCCGGTAGGCCTCGTCCCGGGCCAGGCCCGCCCCCACCAGGGCGAGCAGGACCGGCTGGCTGTACACGAGCCCACGGGTGGCAGCCAGGTTGGCTCCCATGCGGTCGGCGTCGACCACGAGATCGGTCATCACCCGGGTGAAGGTGACCAGCATGTAGTCGAGGAGGCCGGTGGCGTCGGGGAGGACGATTCGCTCCGCCGAGGAGTGGGAGATGTCACGTTCGTGCCAGAGGGCGACGTTCTCCAGGCCGGTTTGGGCATAGCCCCGCAGGACCCGGGCCAGGCCGGTCACCCGCTCCGAGAGAATCGGGTTGCGCTTGTGGGGCATGGCCGAGGATCCCTTCTGACCTCCTCCGAACCCTTCCCGCACTTCGGCGACCTCGCTGCGTTGCAGGTGGCGAATCTCGGTGGCGAACCGCTCCAGCGACGCACCGGTGAGGGCGATCGTCCCCAGTAGTTGGGCGTGCCGATCCCGATGGACCACCTGACTGCTGGCCGGTTCGACCCCGAGGCCGAGACGACCGCACACGAACTCTTCCACCGCCGGCGGAGTGTGGGCGTAGGTGCCGACCGCCCCGCTGATCTTCCCCACCGCCACCGTCTCCCGGGCCTGGGCGAGGCGACGCCGCGCCCGCTCCAGCTCGAAGGCCCAGGTGGCCAGCTTGAGCCCGAAGGTGGTCGGCTCGGCCCAGATGCCGTGGGTGCGTCCCACCATGAGCGTGGCTCGATGCTCTCGCGCCCGCTCCCTCACCACCGTGGCCAGCTGATCGATCCGCTCCAGCAACAGGTCGGTGGCCTCGCCCAGCACCACTCCCAAGGCGGTGTCGAGCACATCGGAGGAGGTGAGCCCGTAGTGGATCCACTCACCTTCGCTCCCGATCGCGGCCGCCAGCACGTCCACGAAGGCGGCCACGTCGTGATGGGTGACCTCTTCGCGGGCGGCGACGACGGCCGGGTCCACCGGTGCCGCCGCCCGCGCCGCCCGGGCAGCCTCGGGGGGCGCCACCCCCAGCTTGACCCACGCCTCCACCACCAGCGTCTCCACCTCCTGCCAGGCGGCCAGCTTTCGCTCCTGCGACCAGATGGCCGCCATCTCCGGCAGCGTGTATCGGGGGATCAAGCTCGTTCCCGGGTTGCGTCCGGGCTGATCTTCCCACATCGCCTCGCGCCCATCGAGCCGTGGCCGACGCTCTAGAGTGCCGACAGTCCAGGAGTGAGGTGCTGGTTGATCGTCGTGAACACCGAGGGCATCCCCGGATACGAGGTGGTGGAGATCCGCGGCCTGGTGCAGGGCAACACGATCCGGGCCAAGCATCTCGGCCGGGACATCGGGGCCAGCCTCAAGAACCTGGTTGGAGGGGAGCTGAGGGCCTACACGGAGCTGCTCACCGAGTCCCGACGGCAGGCGCTCGAGCGGATGATGGCCCAAGCCGAGCAGTTGGGGGCCAACGCCGTGGTGAACGTCCGCTTCACCACCTCTTCGATCACCGCCGGGGCGGCCGAGCTCTACGCCTATGGCACGGCGGTGGTGGCCAACCCCATCGCCAACGCCTCATCCGCCTTCACGCCACGTCCGGTCAGAATCATGTCCATCGCATGGCCGAGTCCGATCAACCGCGGCAGC
>JBFGJL010000106.1:0-5869 GCA_041577235.1 Acidimicrobiia bacterium
CCGGTCACCACCACCAGGTAGCCGTCGTCCATGAGGTGGACGTCCACCACCATGATGAAGTTGGCAGCGGGCGCAGCCGTTTCGATCACCTCGACCACGCCGTCTCCGCCGAAGGCGGAGTCCACCGCTCCGGTGGCGTCGATCCGCACCAGCCAGGCGTCCAGAGCGTCCTGATCCAGAGTGCCCCCGCCGATCACGATGTCAGAACGTTCGGCAATGAGCGCCGATGGGAAAGCGAATGGAGGGGTCGGCAAGGCGACGGTGCCCCCGCTCCCAAAAAACTCATCCACCGCCCCCGCCTGGTCGTACTTGGCGAGGCTGGTGGCATCCGCGGGGCCGTACGCAGCGAACACACTGGTGCCCGGTCCGAAGGTTGCCTCGCCGGGGCCGGGCAAGGCGACGGTGGTGACCTCGGTACCGTCGGCGCTAACCAGTGAGAAGACCGAAACCTGAGGGTCGGCGGCGACATTGAGGATCAGGCGGCCATCGGGCGCTCCCACCAGTCCCACGATCCCGACCTCGCTCGTGATCCACTCGACGGGAGCCTCGCCGTCGGTGCCGTAGTCGGTCACTCTGTTCCCAGGTGCCGCCAGGGCGAGGGCAGGGGTGAGGGCCAGCGCGACGACCACACCCCCGATGGCGGCTCGAGTGGACACGGACACCTTGCGACGGATCCTATCTGCCCCGCGGGGCCTTGGTCGGTGGGCCCCTCGCCAGCCCGAACCGTCGCGGTCGGATGTCACCGGGCGACTTCGATCACGAAGTTCCCGATGTGGCGCTTCTGCAAGAAGGCCGATTGGGCTTCGGCCAGACGATCGAGCGGGAACGTGGCAGCCACCAAAGGCCGCAGGTCGCCCCGCTCGATCGTATCGACCAGTCGGGCGAACACCTCCGGCGGCACGACAGTGGCGCCGTGCATCGTCACATCCCGCAGGTACAGGGTCCGGAGGTCGAGCGGGACCACCGGGCCCGCGATCGCCCCGGCCACCACGTAGTGGCCCCCTGGGCGCAACGTGCCGAACAGCTCCGAGAACCGGGGGCCGCCCACCGTGTCGGCGAACACGTCGACCCCGCCGGCGGTGGCATCCAGGATCGCCGCTCCAAGGTCGGCCGCGGTCCGATCGAGCACGAGGTCGGCCCCCAGCTCCTCCACTCTGGTTCGCTTGGCCGCCGTGGTCAGGGCCGCCACCCGCGCCGTCCGCAGCTTGGCAAGTTGGATGAGTGCGCTCCCCACCCCGCCCGAGGCCCCGGTGACCAGCACCCACTGTCCAGCCGAGACCGCCGCCCGGGTCAGCATGTGCTCGGCGGTGGCCGAGGAGCACGGGAAGCCGGCCAGCTGGACATCGGTGAGCTCGCTGTCGATCGGGTGGGCGTTCCGGGCCGGCACCGCCACGTACTCGGCGTAGCCGCCATCGCGCTCGGACCCCAGGTAGGCGGCGCCTGCCAGCCGCCCCGTGAGGTCGCGCAGCCAGCTATCGATCAGCACCCGCTGCCCGATCCGGGAGGGATCCACCTCGGCGCCGGTCACGACGATACGACCGACCGGGTCGGCTCCTTGGATGCGGGGGAACGACATCGCTCCTCCCCACGACCCGTCACGGAGCGGCTCCTGGGGGTCGGTCGCGTACCAGCCCGTGCGGGTGTTGATGTCGGTAGTGTTCATCCCGCAGGCCGAGACCTCGACGAGGACCTCGTCTGCGCCCGGAACCGGGACCGGCACGTCCTCCCGGTATTCCAGGCGGTCGAGTCCCCCGTGCCCCGTGAGGAGCACGGCCCGCATGGTGGCGGGGATGCTCATACGCGACCGCCTGTCATGAAACGGGACCGTACACGCCGCCGGTGGGCGCGGGCTGAAGCCCCGAACCGCACCGAGCAACGGCCTAGGGTGGCGGCGATGGACTCCGACCACCTTCCCTCCTTCCGCCTCGACGGGCGGGTGGCCTTGGTGACCGGGGCGAGTCGGGGCATCGGTCGGGGCGTGTGCGAGGCGCTGGCGGCGGCGGGGGCGACCGTGGCGGTCACCGCCCGCCGTTCCGCCGACGCCGAGCAGGTGGCCAAGGACATCAGCGCAGCCGGTGGTCAGGCCAGCCCCCACCACCTGGATGTGACCGACCTCGCCTCGATCGGGTCGGCGGTCGACCAGGTCCTGGCCCGGCATGGCCGGCTCGACGTGTTGGTGGGCAATGCCGGGCTGGGCGACAACCTCGCCGCCCTCGAGGTCACGGAATCGCATTGGGATTCGATGATGGCGGTCAACCTGAAAGGCCTGTTCTTCACCGCTCAGGCCTGCGCCCGCCCCATGGTGGAGCAAGGTTCGGGCCGGATCATCGCCATCAGCTCCCAGGCCTCGTTGGTGGGGATTCGGGACCACGTCGCCTATTCCGCCTCGAAAGGCGGGGTCAACCAGATGGTGCGGGTGCTGGCGCTGGAGTGGGGCCCGCTGGGTGTCACCGTCAACGCGGTGGCGCCCACCTTCATCTACACGCCCGGAACCGCCGAGCGGCTCGACGATCCGGACTATCGGGCCAGGGTGGTGGAGCGGATCCCGGTGGGTCGGGTTGGAGCGATTCGGGACGTGGCCGGGGCGGTCGCTTATCTGGCATCGGAGGCAGGGAGCATGGTCAACGGCACCATCGTCACCGTGGACGGGGGTTGGACGGCCCAGTAGATGACCTGACCCAAAGCGGCTCACCGGCGTCTGGTGTTGTTGCCTCGTGGCGGCCGGCTGGCGGCCGGCCGGCGCACGGTATCGGCGTAGTGTCGGCGGTGGCATCGGATCGCGGTGGGCAACCAGGTCGGCTCCCCTCCGGGGGAGAAAGGAGGTCCAGCGGCGGGTGGCCGAGGTCGCACGCCGATCGTCCCTCGCTCATGCTCGGGATGGAAGCGTGCCGGGACGGGCTCTCCGCGATCCAACGGGGCATTAGCGACGACCGAGGAGGAACTCGCATCGTGAACAGACAGCGTTTGAAAGCGTTGGCGGCGCTGACCGGACTCATCACCCTACTGGCCGGGTTCCAGGTCGGAGGGGCCGCGGTTGGCGGAGCCGCAGAGACACCTAGTCCTGCTCCCGAGTTCACCACCCCAGTGGCGTTCGACACCATCCCCTCGCTGCGTGACCAGGCGGCCTCCGATACCGGCGCACCGGCCGAGGGTATCGAGGACCTGATCGAGATTCGGCCCGAGGGCGGACCCGTGCCGACCGACCAGGGTTATTCCGGGGATGGGGCGCTGCAGGCGGCGGCGGCGCGGGCCACCACCTCCGCCTCCATCCAGTCCATTCCCGCCCCGATCCAGAACTTCGAGGGGCTCAGCAACCAGGACAACTTCGACGTGTTCGGGTTCCGGGTCAACCCGCCGGACCCGGTGGGCGACGTCGGACCGAACCACTACGTGGAGATGATCAACGTCGTCTTCGCCGTGTACGACAAGGCCGGCAACAAGCTGCTGGGACCGGTCGACACCGGCCAGCTGTGGGCGGGCTTCCCGGTGACGGACTGTCTCGACCCGTCCGGCGATCCGATCGTGGTCTACGACCAGTTCACCGATCGCTGGATCCTGTCCCAGTTCACCACCGCCGGATTCGCCGGGCCCAACCTTCCGTTCTACAACTGCGTCGCCATCTCGCAGACCGGTGACCCCACCGGTGCGTACTATCGCTATGCGTTCACCTCCGGGACCTTCTTCCCCGACTACCCGAAGTACGGGGTGTGGCGCGACTCGTACGTGATCACCACCCGCGAATTCGGGCTGGTGAACGGCGAGTACGGCATCGGGGTGTACGCCCTCGACAAGAACAAGATGGTGAACGGCGACCCCGACGCCCGGGCCGTTCGGTTCTTCCTCGACGGACTCGCCAACAACAGCGAGCTGCTGCCCCTGGTCGGGGACGGGCTGCTGCCGGCTGACATCGACGGCAAGCAGAAGCCCAAGAACGCGGCCAAGATCACGCTGGTCGGGACCCAGGACGATGGCGCCTTCTACGGGGCCGCCTTCGACGCCCTGAACATCTGGGATCTGGACGTCAAGTGGAGGTCGACGCCCACCGCCTCGCTGGTGCTGGCGGCGCAGCTGCCGGTGGCGTCGTTCGATTCGATCTTCCCCTGCGGGCCCAGCTCCCGTGACTGCCTCCCGCAGCCGGGCATCACCAACCCGGCTCAGTTCCTCGACATCCTCTCCTACCGGCAGCGCCCGATGTGGCGGCTGGCCTACCGGAACTTCAAGGATTACGAGGCGCTGGTCACCAACCAATCGGTCGAGGCCCGCCCCGGCGTGGCAGGCCTGCGCTGGTACGAGATCCGGCGGGACGCCGGCGGCGCCTACAGCGTCTACCAGCAGGGCACCTACGCCCCCGACGACGGCGTGCACCGTTGGATGGGGAGCATCGCTCAGGACAAGAACGGAGGTATGGCGCTCGGCTACAGCGTGGTCAACGGCGTAAACGTCTTTCCCGGCATCCGCTACACGGGCAGGCTGGCAACCGACCCGCTCGGTCAGATGTCGGCGGGGGAGGGGGTGATCATCAACGGCTCCGGCGTGCAGCTGACCACCAACTCCCGGTGGGGGGACTACACGTCGATGAACATCGACCCAACCGACGACTGCACGTTCTGGTACGTGAACGAGTACTACACGGCTGCCGGACAGGCCACGAGCCTCGCCGGCTGGCAGACGCGGATCGCCAGCTTCAAGCTGCCCGGCTGCGTCTGACCGCGTCAGCGTTTCGAGACCGACCGAAGCCCCGGCCCAGCCGGGGCTTCGGCTCGCCGGCAGCGTCGCGGTCACATCTCGATGGTCTCACCCACCTCCACCGAGCCTCCCGCCGCCAGATGCGGTGAGGCCTTGGCGAAGGCCACCGCCTCGTCGATCGAGTCGGCCTCGATGAGGCTGTAACCGTTCAGGGCGGTGCCTCCGTCGGAGACGGCGCCGTCGGCGGAAACCGTCTTGCGAGTGCCGATCGGCGCTCCTCCGTCCACCAGGCGCTCTCCGGCCGTTCCCAGCCAGTCTGTCCAGGCCGCCATCACGCTCGCCTGCTCCGCTTCGGTGGCCGGCAAGTCGTCACCGCCGTGATAGGCCAAGAGATACTTCGACACGATTCCTCCTCGGGTCGCTTCGGGACGGTTGCTCCGTTCCTCACCCCTACGACGAACGAACCGGCCGGATCTCGACAGCCACCTCGTCTATGGTCGAAGAGAGCGGGAGGCGTCGTGCAGCGCTATCAGCGATGGTCGCTCAGCTATGTGGTCACCTACCTGGCGGTGGGCGGGCTCGGTTTCGCTATCTTCCCCCGCCAGACCCGGGACCTGTTTCTGTCGAATCGGGACTACGACGACGTCGGGTTCCGGCTGGCGGGGGTGCTGATGGTGGGGCTGGCCTACCTGGTGGGGACGATCCTGCGCTATCGGGACGGGAAGTACTACCCGGTGTCGATCGTGGTGCGATCCGTGTTCGTCGCCTTCCTGTTCTTCCTGTTTGCGCTCGATCGAGATCCGATGTTCCTGGTCCTCAACGCCGTCGTGCTGGTGGGCTTGCTGCCCTCGGTGGTGCTCCACCTTCGAGCGCGATCGGCTCGGGGCGGCCCAGCCGCGTGAGCCCAGCTATCGAACCGACCACCTTCCCGGACATCCCTCGCAATCGACCCACACTCGATGAAGAGGCGGACCGGACACCACGGAAGCTGCCTCCGACCGCAGCACCGCCCCGAGCAGATCCCCTTCCGGGGTGGTGACGAGCACCGCCGTGGTTCCCCTACGTTCCATACGCTCGTACAGCGCTTCCAGCGGAGCGTCGGGCCGCACGGTGGTAGGACCGATCTCCATCACCTCCGACACGGGAGTGCTCGGATCGGCCTCCCACCCCTCCCGGCGGACCC